>NZ_JBHTVA010000028.1:0-136425 GCF_042793325.1 Embleya sp. NPDC056575 | reverse complement strand
AACATGCGCGAACGCGCCGAAACCCTCGGCGGAACCTGCACATTCGGCCCGGCACCCGACCACGGCGCACTACTCGAATGGCGCGTACCACTGGGTTGACGGTTTCGCGGGGCCGTGGGGCTCCGCGGCGCACGGCACGTGATACCGCGGCGCTCGACGGCGTGGGCTCAGGGCCGTTCGGCCCTGTGCCACTCCCGTCCCCGGTTCGAAAGTTGAGCCATGAGCAAGCCCCCACCCACGAACCACCGCCTCGGCCGCCGAGAAACCCTCCGCCTGATGGCAAGCGAACCGATGGGACGCGTCATCGTCAGCGAGGGTGCCCTCCCGGCCGTCCACGTGGTGCGGTTCGCCCTCGACCGGGAATGCGTGGTGTTCCGCACCCCGCCCGACTCCACCCTCGCCAAGGCCGCCCTCGACACCGTGGTCGCATTCCAAACCGACCACATCGACCCCACCGCGCACACCGGTTGGACCGGCACCATCACCGGCCACGCCTCCCGAATCGACGACCCCACCACACTCACCCGCCTGAACCACCTACTCCCAGCCCCCCACGACCCCCACCAGACATGGTTCCGAATCACCTCCGAACTCGTCACCGGCCACACCCTCCACCTCCACCGATCCCCCACCCCTCCCACCCACCCAGAAGCCACCCAAAGAAGGCTTCCACCGTGACCACCACCAACAACCCACGACAACCCACCCGTCCCCCGCGCCTACACCCCGGCGATCGGGTCCGCATCGTCTCCCCCGCCAGTCCGCCCACCCGCGACGGCGTCGCGTACGGCGTCAAGTTGCTCACGTCATGGGGGTTGCGGGTCGAGGTGGGTGAACACGCCTTCGACCGATGGGGGTACATGGCCGGCAGGGACCGGGACCGCACCGCCGACCTGAACGCGGCCTTCCGCGATCCCGGAGTCCGCGCCGTGCTCGCGAGCCGAGGCGGAAAGGGTGCCTACCGCATCGTCGACGACCTCGACTTCGACGCGCTGCGCCGTGACCCGAAGCCCCTCGTCGGCTTCAGTGACATCACCCACCTCCACCTGGCGCTGTGGACCCACTGCGGACTCGCCTCCCTGCACGGCCCGTTCCCGGACGGCACCCGAGACCGGTGCGGCCCCGCCTCGGCCACCGCGCTGCGTCGCGCGCTGACCACCACCACGCCGGTCGTCCTGCACCGGGACCCCACCGAGGTCACCGCCCCGATCACCTTCGGGGGCACCGCCGTCGGCGTCCTGGTCGGCGGCAACCTCGACGCGATCCGCACCGAGACCGGAGCCGGACTGCCCGCTCTCGACGGAACCATCCTCTTCCTCGAACACCAACGAGGCACGGGACTGGGGGAGGTCGATCGTGCACTCACCCAACTCGCCCGCAGCGGCGCCTTGGACGGTCTGCGCGGCGTGGTGCTCGGACAATTCCTCGACTTCGAGCGGGACGCCGACGACCCGACCCTGGGCGGATGGGGCATCGTGGACGTCCTGCGTGACCGACTGGGCCCGCTGGGCGTCCCCGTCCTCGGCGGCATCCCCGCCGGGCACGGCCCCCACCCGCCGACGATTCCGCTCGGCACCGAGGCAGCCCTCGACACCGCCGCAGGAACCCTCACGATCCAGGCGGCCGTGGTCTGAGTGGCGACCGTGCGGCCGTCCCGTCGCGCGTTCCGGGGCGGGAAGGGGTTGACCGGGGTGGTTGCGCCGAGTGTGCGGGGACCGCTTTGAGCGCAAAACGCCTGTGCCGTCGGGGGTTCGGGATTCCTTGGGGCGGCGCGCCTACACTCCCCGCATGGCAGGACACGCGACTACGACGGCACTGTCCGATGTGCGCTTCGTGGGGCTTCGCTTCCGGCTGGTGACCCGGGGTGTGCAGCGCCCGGCGCCGGTGGAGGTGGCCGCCCTCGCGCACCACGGGATCGGAGAACTCGTCTCCTGGCGGGCGCACGCGGTGATCGAACCGCCCGAGCCCGGGAGCCCTCCCCCCGCGCCGATCACGACCCCCGTCCCGCCGGCCGAGCCGGGATCCGTGGCCGAGGCGCTGGCCGCGATCGACCGGCGGATCTCGGGCGACCACCCGCACGCGCTGATCGCGGTCCCGCCGTTCGCCGAGACGACGATCATCCGCGAACAACGCGCGTACTGCCCGGCGCTGGCGTCCTGCGTCGTGTTGGACCTGATGACCCTGGCCGCCATCGTCCGGCCCACCGCCACGCCGCAGTCCCTGGACGGCCGCCTGCGCGCCATCGGCCTCCAGCCGCCGCAGGACCGCGCGGCCACCTGGGACGCCTACGCCGTGACCCACCTGTTCCACACCCTCGTCGGCGAGGGCGTCGCCGGCCGTCGCTGGTCCACCCTGGAGGACCTCGCGCGAACCGCGGGCACGTACCCGCCCCCGATCGAACCGGAGTTCCTCCCCCCGAGCGACGTACAGGAGTCCCTGTTCGACTGAATGCCGGCCGCCTGCTTCGCCGAATGTGATGCGGCTGGTGATCTTCCGTCGTGCCTCGCCTCGCCCCTGTGTGCCGTGTGTGCCGGATCGGCGCCGACAGTGCGGCCGGCGCCGATCCGTGGTCGATCCTCACCGGGTCCGACGGCCACGCCCCCGCTCCGTACCCGCGCGGCTCCAGGAGGCCCGGTGCGGTGACCGGGAGGGTGCCGAGCCGACGACGATCACGCCGGTCGCTTCCCCGATCGTGTGGGTACAGCGCTCGCTCGCGCCCAGGCATCGCGGGCACGACATGGCGCGTCGACGGCGCCCGTCGCCGGCACCGCCCCCCGCCTCGCCACCCGGCGTGTTCTTCGCCGCCCCGGTCGTCCTACGCATGTTCGCTCCCATTCGGTGAGGCCGATCGCCCACACCAGAAAAACCGCCCTCGCCGCATCACGCATACGCACGACCGGACCGCCCCGGCCCCACAGGGCACACGTCCCGGGGAAATCCCCGCTTCCACCCAAGCACCCGTGCGGGTGAACGGCCCGGTCGCGACCGATCCATGTCGCGCCGGGCAAAAGCGTTTGTCGGCTGTGGTGGCGCGGACTACCGTGCCCGTGTGGATCTCTTCTCACGCTCGTGGACGGCGTTGCGCACGGCGGTTGCCGGGCTTTCGGACGAGGACTTCGCCCGGCCGTCGGGGTGTACCGGCTGGCTGGTGCAGGACCTGGTGTGCCACCTGGTCATCGACGCGCAGGACGTCCTGATCACACTCGTGACGCCCGCCGACACGGAGCCGACGCGCGATGCGGTGACGTATTGGGAGGTCGCCGAGACGCCGCCGACCGGTGACGATCCGCTCGACGCGCTGACGGTTCGGCTGGCCGCCGCGTACCAGGATCCCGGGTTGCTGAAGTTCCACCTCGACGACGTCGGCTCGGCCGCCGGGCGTGCGGCCGAACTGGCCGATCCCGAGCTGCGGGTCGCTACGCGGGACCAGGTGCTCACCGTGGCCGACTACCTGTCCGTGTACGTCCTGGAGTGGACCCTGCACCACCTCGACCTGATCGCACACCTCCCGGACGCGGCGGACCCGCCCGCCGAGGGGTTGGCCCGGACCCACGAGCTGCTGGAGCGGATCGCCGGGGCGTCCTTCCCGGCGTCCTGGTCGGACCGGGACGCGCTGCTGGTCGGTACCGGGCGGCGGGCGGCGACGGACGGGGAGCGGGCCGAACTGGGTGATCTCGCGGCGCGGTTGCCGCTTTTCCTCGGCTGACGGTTCGGGGCGGGCTCGCGGGGTGCGCCGGGGGCGCTGTTAGGGTCCGTCGATGACAAGAATCGTGCCCTACACCGGTGCCGAGAAGGAGAGTCTGCTCGCCAGTCTCGATCGGCATCGCGATGCGGTCCTGTGGAAGCTCGACGGTCTCGACGACGACGCGCTGCGGCGACCGATGACACCCTCGGGGACCAATCTGCTGTCCCTGGTCAAACACTTGGCGGCGGTCGAGTACGGGTGGTTCTGTACGACGTTCGGGCGCGAGACCGAGCCGCTGTGGTTCGACCCGGAAGACGACATGACCGTGCTGCCGAGCGAGTCCACGGCCGACCTGGTCGCCTTCTACGGCCGTGCGCGGGTCGCCGCCGACCGGGTCGTCGACGAACTCGGCCTGGACGACGTCGGCACGTCCTGGAACGGCAATACGGTGTCCCTGCGCTGGGTCCTGATCCACATGATCGAGGACACGGCGCGGCACGCCGGCCACATGGACATCGTGCGCGAACTCCTCGACGGGGCGACCGGCGACCACCCTCGTCCCTGATCCCGCCGGGGCGACTCGGCACCGGTGCGGCGTGGAGACTACTTCCGGGGGAGCATGGGCTTCGCCGTGCCATGCCGCCCACGGAGCACGCGAGGAGACTTCTCCCGTCGGATGCGGGCGCCGGGGGGCGCGGGCGAGAGTTGTTCTCGTCAGGGCGACTGCGTGGGACGGAGGCGTCCGTCCCACCCGGTGCGCCGCCGCGTCCGGGCCGGGTCGTGTCCCGGCGCTTTCGACCACCGACGGGGAACTGCTGTGGAGCACCGACCAACCGAGAACGGCACCGACGACGAAGCCGGTCCCGAAGTCGGCACCGATACCGGCACTGACAGCGGCACCGTTGGGGCGGAGGGTGGCGGCCGGGGCGACGAGGCCGGCTCGGCCGCCGAGGCCCGGCCGGGCGGCGCCGACTCGACCGCGACGGTGACCGATGCCGGCGCCGGTGTCGGCGTCTCCACGGCCGACCCGACCTCGGACGCCGACCATCCGGCCACGGATCCGCCGTCCGGCGGAACGGAGCCGCCCCGGACGCGGTCGCGGCTTCGCCGTTGGGGGCGGCGGATCGCGTTGACCTGCGTCGTGACGCTGGTCGCGGTGACGCTCGCGTCGTTCACGTACAACGCGTTCACCGACGACCGGGCCGACCCGCCCGAGGGACTGACCTACGTACAGGCGGCCGACATCCGTACGCGCTACCAGACGTGGGGCACGTCCGGGTCGCCCGTCGTCCTCGTGCACGGTGCCTTCGAGTCCGTCGACACCTGGTCGCGGCTGGCTCCGCTGCTGGCCCGCGACCACCGGGTCTACGCGCTCGACCTGACCGGATACGGCTACAGCCAGCGGCGCGGCCCGTACACGGTCGACCACCTCACCCGGCAACTCCTGGGCTTCCTGGACGCGATGCACCTGGGTGGTCCGGGTGAACGGCCGCTGCTGGTGGGCCACTCCAGCGGGGCCGCGATGGTCGCGGAGGCGGCCCTGCGCGCGCCCGAGCGGATCGGGGGGATGATGCTCCTCGACGGCGACGCGCTCGACACCGGCGCCGGTCCGCCGTCGGCGCTCGAATACGTGCTGATCGACCCGTTCCGCACCAGCCTGCTGCGGATCGGGCTCGGTACGGACTGGCTGATCCGGAAGGTGTACGGCTCGCAGTGCGGACCGGAGTGCCCTCGGCTCGACGGCGCGGGGGTCGACCAGTGGCGGCGACCCTTCCAGGTGGCGGGCGCCGAGGGCGCCCTGTGGAGCATGCTCGGCGAGGGCGTGTTGGGTATTTCCTCCGACCGCCTGCGGCTGCTGCGCGACGTGCCCATGCCCAAGTCGGTGGTCTTCGGCGCGAACGACGACGTGTTCGACCACAAGACCCCCACCGAAACCGCCGACCGCATAGGCGCCCCGCCCCCCACGCTCATCCCCAAGTCCCGCCACCTGCCCATGATCTCCGCCCCCGAAGCGGTAGCCGCCGCGATCGACGCGGTCCCGGCCCGGCAATAGCCGGCAAACGACGGTCGGGCGGGCACCCGGTCGGGGTGCGGGTTGACGTGGATCACGGGATCCCGGCCGCGACGAGGGTGAGCCACCGCCGCCCTGGTTGATGGGCAGTCGCACGCCCCGACCGACACGGGCCCGGCGCCGACCGTGCCGGCTCGCGCCCGGTACCGACCCGGCCCCGGGAAAATCACCCGATCGAGGCGGTAATAGGGACAACGGCCGTACTCGAACGCGACATCATCGACACCATGCCCGGCGAATCGACGGCCGGGATCAACGGCTCGCACGTGTTGTCGATCGTCCCGACGCCTCGATCGTGACCGGCTTCGCACACGCACGCGGTCCGGCGCGACGGCGCCCCAACGACCGTCCACCCGTCGAACCGGAACACCGACCCGGAACACAAGGACGACATGACCGGCACCACCACGCCCACCCACGCGCCCGACGCGGTCCCGGACGTCACCGCGCGGCCGGAGCCCGCCGCCGGCCCCCGCCGGGGTCTCGCCCGCCGGACCCGCCTCCTCGACCACCTCGTCATCGCCTTCCCGGTGCTGATCCTGGCCGGCATGGGGTGGCACCGGCGGTGGATCACCGACGACGGGTTGATCTACGTACGCGCGGCCCGGCAGATCCTCGCCGGCAACGGTCCGGTGTACAGCCCCGGCGAGCGCGTGGAGACGTCGACCGGCACGTTGTGGCAGTGGCTGCTGGTGCTGCTCGACGCGTTCGTCCCGGGCGATCCGGCCCGTATCGCCGTCTACGCGGGCCTCGTCCTGTCGGTCACCGGGTTGTGGCTCGCCCTGTCGGGCACCCGTCGGCTGCTGCGCGCGGAGACCGGCCGGATCCTCGTGCCCGCCGGCGCCCTCGTCCTGGTCGCGCTGCCCCCGGTCTGGGACTTCGCCACGTCGGGGCTCGAAACCGGCCTGCTCGTCGCCTGGATCGGCCTGTCGTGGTGGTTGACGTCCGCAGGCGATCCCCGGGCGTGGTCGACCCGGCATCGCCTCGGCGTCGCGGCGGTGTTCGGGCTCGGTTCCCTGATCCGCCCCGAACTGGCCGCGACCGCACTGGTGTTCCTGATCGCCCTGACCCTGGTGTCCGGATCGGGACGGCGTGCCGTCGTGGCGATGTTCCTGGCCGCCGGCGCACTCCCCCTGGCATACCAGGTTTTCCGCATGGGCTTCTACGGCCTGCCCTGCCCGATGCCCGCCGTCACGAAGAGCGCGACGCGCCTGTACTGGGGGCGCGGTTGGGACTATCTCCTCGACATCGACCGGCCCTACCGCCTGTGGATGCCCACCCTCCTGATCCTGGCCGTCGTGGCGCTGCTCCTGCTCCGCCACCGCCCGCGCGAGCGACGCACGCTCATCGTCGGTGCCACGCCGGTCGTGGCCGCGCTCGTCCAGGCGCTGTACGTCGTGGGCGTCGGCGGCGACTTCATGCACGGTCGTATGTGGGTGCCGGTGCTGGTGCTGATCCTGCTGCCGGCCCTGCTCGTGCCCGTGGATCGTCGGGTGGCGGCCGTTCTCGTGCTGGTGCCGGTCTGGGCCGTCTGGTGCGGCGTCTCGCTGCGGTCCGGTCTGACCACCACCGACGGGCCGCGTCCGCGGGTGTACCAGACCTGGAACGAGCGCATGGTGTACGTGAATTGGACCAGGACCACCAACCCCACCACCTCGTACGCGCACAGTGGGACCCTGCCGGGACTGCGCGCGGAGTTGTACCGGATGGATGCCCAGGGCCGGCACCTTCTGGTACTGGACGGCAACCACCTCTCCGCCGCCGGCGGCCTGCCGCCGCTGCCGTTGCGACCCGACGTGCGGGCAGCCGAGGGCCTGGTGATGGGGCGCCTGGGCGTCGGCGGCGTGGTCACCCCGCTGAGCGGCATCGTGGTGGACGTGTGGGGGCTGAGCAACACGGTCGGCGCGCACATCGAGCGCACCCAACACGTCGCCGCCGGCCACGAGAAGCTGCTCCCCCTGGCGTGGAACGTCGCCCTGTACGTCGACCCGGCCGCCTGGTCGCGGATCCCGTCGAACGCGGCGTCCCCGGAAGACATCCGCGCCGCCCGGGCCGCCCTGGACTGCGGCGACCTGAAGGAGTTGGTGCGCTCCACGACGGAGCCGATGACACCGGGCCGATTCCTGCGCAACCTCATCGGCTCCTTCGACCGCGCCCGGCTGACCGTCCCGGCCGACCCGAAGGCGGCGGAACGCAGGTTCTGCCGCCGCTGACCCGGGCCCGGCCGGCGCCGGGACGCCACCCCGGGGGGGTGTGGTTTTCCGCAGGTGGACTCGGCGCTCGGCCCCATGTCGCGGCCGTCCGCGCTCCAGCAGGCTGCTCGTACCGGTGATTCGGGGCCCGTTCGCGGGAGCGGGCCCTCACCGGGCGAGCGAGGAGGTCGGCGGATGCCGAGGAGCAGGACGCGGGGTGGGTCGGCGGCCGGATACGCGCCGGCCACATCGCCGGTGGCGGCGCGGGCGCGGGGGTTGGTCAAGGAGTACGGGTCCGGCGCCGGTCGGGTCACGGCGTTGGCCGGAGTGGACGTGGAGCTGATGCGCGGCGGCTTCACCGCGATCATGGGGCCGTCCGGCTCGGGCAAGTCGACGCTGATGTGGTGTCTGGCCGGGCTGGACACCGCCACCCGGGGCGACGTGGCGATCGGGGACACCGAACTCGGCGATCTGGACGACACCGCGCTGACCGAACTGCGGCGCGACCGGCTCGGGTTCGTCTTCCAGGCGTTCAACCTGCTGCCGACGCTCTCCGCGCTGGAGAACATCACGCTGCCGGTCGAGATCGCCGGGCGGCGGGTGGATCGGGCACTTCTGGACCACATCGTCGAGGCCACCGGACTGGCCGATCGACTGGGCCATCGCCCGAGTGGGCTCTCCGGCGGTCAGCAACAACGGGTCGCGGTGGCACGGGCGTTGGTGGCCCGGCCGGAGTTGGTCTTCGCCGACGAGCCGACCGGGAACCTGGACTCCCGGGCCGGCGTGCGGGTCCTGGACCTGCTCCGACGCGGGGTGGACGAGTGGGATCAGACGGTGGTGATGGTGACCCACGATCCGCGCGCGGCGGCGTACGCGGACCGGGTGGTGTTCCTGGCCGACGGCCGGATCGTGGACGATCTGGCCGACCCCACGGCGGACGGCGTGTTCGAGCGTATGCGCGGATTGGACGGGCGTGCGGGGCCGGGACACGACGGTCCGGACGGTCGGGGCGGCCTCGATCACGGCGCCGGCGGTCGGGTCGACCGGGGCCCCGCCGGTCGAGGTCCCGTCCGCGACGGCGTGCGCGGGGTGTGGCGATGATCCTGGCTCGCATCTGCCTGCGCGGAGTGCTCGCGCATCGGACCCGCATGCTCCTGGCGCTGGTGGCGATCGTGCTGGGCACCGCGTTCGTGGCCGGGTCCCTGGTGTTCCGGGACTCGGTCGCGGCATCGACTCGCGCGGCGTTCGCGGACACGGCGGCCGATGTGACCATCACACCGGCGGCGCACGCGGATCGACAGGACGGCACCGGTATTCCGCCGACCGTGCCCGCCGGAGTGCGTGACGCGGCGGCCCGGGCCGAGGGGGTGCGCGGCGCGTACGGGCGGGTGCACGTCCCGGACACCGTGGTGCTGGACGGCCGGGGCGCACCGCTGCGTGCGCGCGGCAGCCTCGTCGCGGACTGGCCGGCCGGCGCCGCACCGCGCCTGGATCGCGGTCGCGCGCCGACCGGCCCGGCGGAGGCGGTCGTGGCGGCGAAGCACGCGCGGGCGCACGGGATCGGCCTCGGCGACCGACTGCGGGTGGCGGCCGTGCCCGGGACGTTCGAGGCGACCGTGGTGGGCATCGCACACGACCGGGCGGACCGGGTCGGGGACGCCGAGGTGTTCCTGGACCCGGCGACGGCGCGACGCGGCCTGCTGGGCGGGGCCGAAGCCTTCACCTCGGTCGCGGTCGAGGCCGCCTCCGGGGTCGCCGACACCCGGGTGCGGCAGGCGATCCTGGCCGCGTTGCCCGACGCCGCGCCCTATACGGTCCGCACCCGCGACGGGGAGGCCGCCGCGCGCGGGGACGCCGCCGGGGCCTCGTTGGACCTGGTCACCTACATCCTGCTCGGCTTCGCCGGGATCTCGGTGCTGGTCGGTGTGTTCCTGATCGGCAACACCTTCTCGATGCTGGTCGCCGCACGCACGCGACAGAGCGGGCTGTTGCGCGCCGTCGGCGCCCGGCGCGGACAGGTGAACCGGCTGGTGCTCGGCGAGGCCGGGGTGTTGGGCGTCGCGGGTTCGACGCTCGGTCTGGCCCTGGGCGTGGCACTGGCGGTCGGGCTGATCCGGCTGGTCGGGCCGGTCGGCGACGCCCCGGCGGTGGATGGGCCGACGGTGCGGCCGGGTACGCCGGTGGTGGTGTACGCGGTCGGGGTGCTGATCACCCTGGCGGCGGCCTGGCTGCCCGCGCGCCGGGCCGGCCGGGTGCCGCCGATGACCGCCCTGCTGCGGGTGGCCGGCCCGACCGATGCGCGGTCGCCGCGTGCTCGAAGCGTGCTCGCCGCTGTGGCGGGTGTCCTCGGCGGGGGTGCGCTGCTGCTCGCGGTCCGGGCCGACGAACTCGCCGCCGCCGGGCCGCTGCTCGCGGTCGGCGTACTGCTCACGCTGCTCGCGGCCGTCGCCGGCGCCCCGTTCCTGAGCGTCTGCGCGGTGCGCGGCCTGGACCGACTGCTCGCCCGTCGATCCGGGCCGATCGGCCGGCTCGCGCGTGGCAATACCGTCCGTGACCCGCGCCGCACCGGCGCCACGGCCTCGGCCCTGATGGTCGGCATCGCCCTGGTGAGCTTCCTGTCCCTGCTCGCCGCGTCGCTGGTGACCTCCGTGGACGGCCAACTGCAACGCACCATGAACGCCGACTACTTCGTGATGTCCGCCCGGCCGATGACCGAACAGGTGGCGCGGACGATCCGCGAGACGCCGGGTCTGGACCACGTCACCGCGCAAAAGACCGTGCGGGCGGATCTGATCACCGCACACGGCACCGATCGCGACCACGATCTGACGGCCACCACCGAACGTTTCACCGACGACTTCCGGTTGCGCTTCACCGCCGGCGACGCCCGCTCGACGCTGGCGCCGGGCGGGGACGGGATCACCGTTCCGCAGGCGTTCGCCAAGGAGTACCGGCTCGTGGTCGGCGATTCGGTGGCGGTGCGCTTCCACGGCGGCGGCACGGCCCGGCTGCGGGTAGGCGCGATCGTGCGCGACGGCGACCTGTTCGCCTCCGGCGCCACGTACGTCGGCACACACGTCGTGCGCGCGCAGTTGCCTCCTGACCAAGTTCCCCTGGACGACGTGTACTTCGCCACCGCCGCGGCGGGAGCGGATCGGGCCCGGGTGGCCGACGACCTCGAACGGCGGCTGGCCGCCCACCCACAGACCAAGGTCCGCGATCGGGAGAGCTATCGCGCGGCACTGCACGACACGGTGGCGCTGGCCCTGGACCTGGTGTACGCGTTGTTGGCGCTGGCGATCCTGGTGGCCGTGCTCGGCGTGGTCAACACACTCGCGCTGTCCGTGGTCGAACGCACCCGCGAGATGGCGCTGTTGCGCGCGCTCGGCCTGACCCGGCGGCGGATCCGGCGGATGATCCGCGCGGAGGCCGTGCTGATCTCCGTGGTCGGCGCGCTCCTCGGGCTGATCCCCGGCCTGCTCTGGGGTGTGGCCACCCGGCGCGTACTGGCCGACAGAGGCCTGGACACCCTGACCGTGCCGTGGTCGACCTGCGCGGCCGTCCTGCTCGGCGCGATCGCCGTGGGCGTGCTCGCCGCCTGGCTGCCGGCGCGCCGGGCGACCCGGGTCCCGCTGTCCGAGGCGATGGCCGGCGGTGGCTGAATCGGCGACCCGGGTGGTCGGGGCGATCGGCCGGGCCGGCAGGCTCGTCGGCTCCGGTTGCCGATCGGAGGGCTGGGGCGCGACGAAGGAGGGGAGGGACCTTGCGGGATTCGGGATCCGCGTCGAAACACGCATCGGAGTATGTGGCGGACCACGCGGCGGAGTGCGCGGCGGACCACCCGGCGGATCACGCGTCCGACCCGGCGGCTCGGGCTCCCGGGTTGCGCTCGATGTTGCGCGGTCGGGCCCGGGTGGCCGGTGCGGCGGTACGAACGCTGGCGCTGGGCACCCTCACCGCGATCCTCGTCCTGCTCTTCCTGATCGTGGCCGGCCCGGTGTGGGCGGTGACCGGGCCGCGTGGCTCCGGGCGTCCGCGCCCCCTCGCGCGTGGTGCCCGGGCGTTGGCCGGGTGGGAGCGGCGGCGGCTGGCCCGGCCGGGTGCGGCGCCGCCGCCGCCGACCGACACTCGCCGTCTGGTCCGGTACCTGGCCGCGCATGTCCCGGTGGGGCTGCTCGGCGGCGCCGTACTCGCGCTGGTCGTCGCCGGGGTCGGGTTCGGCGCGGTGATGGTGGGTGCGTGGTTGTCGGGCAGTCCGAATACGACCACGGCCGACGTGGCGATCCTCGTCCTGCCCGGGGCCGCCCTGCTGTGCCTGGCCGGCTACGGTCTGGTCGGGCTCGCGGACACCGATCGGGCGCTGGCCCGGCGGTTGCTCGGGCCGGATCCGAGCGAGGTGTTGCGGCGCCGGGTGCACGAGTTGGCGGCGAGCCGGGCGGGCGTGGTGGAGGCGGTGCACGAGGAGCGGCGGCGGATCGAGCGGGATCTGCACGACGGGGTGCAGCAGCGTCTGGTCGCCCTGGGCATGCTGCTCGGCCGGGCGCGGCGCGGCGGCGATCCGGCGCGGACCGACGAGTTGTTGCGCCAGGCCCACGAGCAGGCCCAGCAGGCGTTGACGGATCTGCGGGACGTGGCGTGGCGGATCCATCCCACGGGGTTGGACGACGGCGGGTTGCGCGCGGTCCTGGAGACGATCGCCGAGCGGGCGCCGGTGCGGGTCGAACTGGACTACGGCGTACGGTCGGAGCCGGCGCCGATCGTCGCGACGGTGGTCTACTTCGTGGTCGCCGAGGCGGTCACCAATACGGTCAAGCACGCCCGTGCCGACGTGGTGACGGTGACCGTGGCCGACCTGAGCGGCCGGACGGGTGACCAAAGCGGCGACCGGATCGCCGTACGGATCGTCGACGACGGTGTGGGCGGCGCGGATCCGGCCGGCGGCGGGCTGTCCGGCCTGGCCCGGCGGGTCGGCGCGCTCGACGGAACCCTGCGGGTGGACAGTCCGCCCGGGGGGCCCACCACGATCACGGCGGAGGTACCGTGCGCATAGTGTTGGCCGACGATTCGGCGCTGCTGCGGGAGGGGTTGGCCCGACTGCTCGCCGACGAGGGACACGAGGTGGTCGCCGGTGTGGGCGACGGCGAGTCGATGGTCGAGGCGGTCGCCGCACACGTGCCCGACGTGGTGGTGGCCGATGTACGCATGCCGCCGACGCACACCGACGAGGGATTGCGGGCGGCCCTGGAGGTGCGCCGCCGGCAGCCGGGCGTCGGGGTGCTGGTCCTGTCCCAGTACATCGAAAAGCGCTACGCGGTCGAATTGTTGACCCAGGACGGCGCGGCGGTCGGCTATCTGCTCAAGGACCGCGTGGCACACGTCGACGACTTCCTCGACGCGCTGGCCCGGGTGGCCGCCGGCGGTGCGGCCTTCGATCCGGAGGTGGTGCGCCAACTGTTGTCCCGGACCACCCACACCGACCCCCTGGACCGGCTGACCACCCGGGAGTCCGAGGTCCTGGCGCACATGGCCGAGGGTCGCACCAACGCGGCCGTCGCCAAGGCCCTGCACATATCGCAGAGCGCCGTCGAGAAGCACGCGAACGCCATCTTCGACAAACTGGACCTGCCGCACGGCCCCGAAACCGGGTACAGCCGCCGGGTCCTGGCCATCCTGCGCTATCTGGGCTCCTGACCCCGCCACGAGCGTCGACGGGCCGGGGCTTCCGGGAAGCCCCGGCCGCGCCCGCCCGTTGACGCCCGGCGGGAGCCGCGTGACGATGGGTCCGGCCGCGGGCGGTTGGCGGCCTCGGCGGACGTGGATCCGGCATGGTGAGGACGACGCGTGGCGCACACCGACCGTACGCGACACGAACTGACCGCGCTGGCCCGGGATCGGCTCGCCTCGGGCGGCGTCGTCCTGCACGGCCCGGTCGGGATCGGCAAGTCCCACGTGCTGCGCGCGTTGCTCGCCGGCGACCGGGGCGCACCGCTGCTGAGGAGCGAACCGGCGGCGGCGGAGCGGGAGTTGGCCTTCTCCACGCTCGCCGACCTGCTCGACCCGGTCGGCGACGAGGTACTGCGCGCACTGCCCGCGCCGCAACGCTCCGCGCTGCGGGTCGTGTTGTGCCGTGAGCCGACCGAACCGGGCGGGCCGGATCCGTTGGCGTTGCGTCTGGGTACGCTCGCGGTGTTGCGCGCGTTGTCGGCGTCCACTCCGGCGATGGTGGCGATCGACGGTGCGCAGTGGGTTGATCCGGCCAGCGCCGAGGTGCTGACGTTCGTCGCCCGGCGTCTGGATCCCGCGCGGGTGCGCGTGGTCGTCGCCGAGACCACGGATCCGCCGGCCGGGCCGATCCACGGCGGCCGGTTCTGTCCCGGCGACCTGCTCGAACTCGAACTCCCGCCGCTGGGCCTGGCGGAGACCCGCGATCTCCTCGACCGAACGGATCGAACCGACCGGATCGATCGGATCGACCGAATCGACCGGACTGCCGGTTCCATCGGGGCTCTCGGAGCCATCGGTGCCCTCGGAGCCGGCGGGCCCTTCGGCGTCCTCGGCGCCGTCCCGATCCCGCCCGGCCCCGACGATCCGACGGACGAACGCCCTCTGCCCCACTGGCTCAGCAGGCAGGTGCATCGAGCCGGCGCGGGCAATCCGATGTACGCCCTCGAACTCGCCCGCGCACTGCGCCGGTTGGACCGGTTCCCGAGCCGCGACCAACCGTTGCCCGTGCCCGATCGGCTGCGCCGGCTGCTCACCACCCGCCTGGAGGGTTGGTCGAGCGACGCCCGCTGGTTGTTGCTGCTCGCCGGGGCCGCCGCCCGTCCCACCGTCGCGACGCTGCGGGCGGCGGCCGGTTTCGTGCACGCCGCGCACGACGCGCCGATCCACACGGCGGACCCGAGCGGCGACGATCTGGTCCGGCGCACCGTAGCCGACGCGACCGCGGCCGGCGTCGTCGACGTGGGCGAGGACGGCGATCGACTGCGGTTCGTGCACCCGCTGTTCGCCGCCGCGCTGTACGACGGCGGCACCGCGGAGGAGCGCCGCGCCGCGCATGCCGCGCTCGCCGAGGTGTGCGGCGAGCCGATCGAACGGGCCCGCCATCTGGCCCTGGCCCTGCCCGGCCCGGACGAACGGGTGGCCGGCACGCTGATGGCCGCCGCCGAACAGGCCCGCCGCCGGGGCATGCCCGACGAGGCCGCCGCGCTGGCCCGCCTCGCCGTGGCGCGTACCCCGGACGAACACGCCGACCGCGGGTGCGAACGCAGCCTCGACGGCGCCGGGCACGCCTACGCCGCCACCGACTACGAGTTGTGTCGCGAACTGGCCGGTCACGTCTTCGCCCTCGGCCCCACCCCCGCGCAACGTGTCCGGGCCTGCATCCTGATCATCAACGCGGCCAACCAGGCGCTGCACGACCTGGACGAGGTGTTCGCGGAGGCGTTCGCCCAGGTCGGCGACGACACGTGCGGGCGGGCCCGGTTGCACTATCTGCGCGCGTGCAAGGCGCACATCAGCGACGGCGACTCGGCGATCGCCTGGACCGAGGCGGCGCGCGCCGCGACGCTCGCCCGGCGCGGCGGCGACCGCTCCACCGAGCAGGTCGCGCTCGCCCTCCAGGCGTTCGTGGGCACCCTCCAGGGCCGGCCGAACGCGCGCGAACCGCTGACCAGGGCGCTGGCCCGGCCGCAGGACGCCGGACCGACCGGCAGCCACAACGGCCCTCGCGGCGTCAAGGCACGATTGGACTTCTTCGCCGACCGGCTCGTCGACGCCGCGACCGAACTCGACCGTATGTTGCGCCGGGCCAAGGAGTCCGACGACGCGGAAGAGAAGGTGTTCCTGCTCTGTGCCAAGGTCGACGTGGACGTCCGGGCGGGGCGGTGCGCCCAGGCGCTGTCGGCCGGGCAGGAAGCCTTGCGGGTGGCTCGCGAGATCGGCGCACAGCTCGGCCCGGCCTACTATGCGGCCGCGGTGGCCGAGGCCGCCGGGGGCGATCCGGCCCGGGGCGCGGAACTGGCCCGCGAGGGCATACGCGTGGGCCGGTCCGAGCAGGATCAGGTGTATCTGCCGTTGGCGCTGTGCATCCTGGGGCAGATCCAATATCGGCTGCGCGATCCGGTCGCGGCGGTGGGCTGCCTGAGTCGGGCCCGCACGATCGCCGGGCGGCGCGGCATCGTGGATCCGGCGGGGATCCCGTGGGGCGTGGATCTGGCCGAGGCGCTGGTGGCGGTGGGCGATCACGATCAGGCGCGCGCGGTGGTGGCCGAGGTCGGGGATGCCGCGCAACGACTGGGCCGTGACGGGGTGTTCGCGTCGTTGTCCCGGGCCGACGCCCTGGTCCGGGGCGAGTCCGGCGACCTGGCCGGCGCGGCCGAGTGTCTGCGGGCGACCGCCGAGCGGCATCGCGGACTGGGCCTGCCGATGGAGCACGGCCGCGACCTGTTGGCGCTCGGCGTCGTGGAGTTGCGGCGCCGGCATCCGGCCGCCGCACTGGCCGCGTGGCGCGGCGCGGAACTGGCGTTCGTGCACACGGCGGCGCGCCCCTGGCTCGATCAGGTCCGTACCGAGTTGGAGCGGGTCACCTTCGCGGACGACCCGGCGGCGGGTCGTACCGCCGCCGAGGCACGCTCACGGGCGTTGACGCCGGCGGAGCATCGGGTCGCGGAGATGGTCGGCGACGGCGCGACCAACCGCGAGATCGCCACCCGCCTGTTCCTGTCCGCCAAGACGGTCGAGTCCACCCTGACCCGGGTGTACCGAAAGCTCGGGATCCGCTCGCGCGCCGAGCTGATCCGGCTCTCCCTGGGCCCGAACGGCCGGTCCCACCAGGCGGAATAGCCGCGCTTCGCGGTTGGTCGCGACACCGAGGGGGGCTCGGGGGAACCCCCTGCTTTCCGTCCGGGGGGTTCCGGAGCGGGCCGTGAAGGATCAGCGTTGCCGGTGTTCCCCCGCACGACCGGCGAGGGACTTCCTCCGCGTCCCGGACGACTCATCGCGCATGTCGTCAAGGATGTCCGGCACCGCGTGTCCCGTTCCGTCCGCGGTGCCCCCTCGCCGGTCGCGTCCCCCTCGATCTCCGTCCGGTGTCCCCTCGCCGGACGAGAAGGAGACACGATGATTCTGCGGAATCACGGTACGGTTCGCGGCGCCGCGAACCCGCCGGCCACGCCGTCGCGGCGCTGGAAGTCGGTCTGTGCCGGAGTGACCGCCGCGCTGTGTCTGGCCGTTCCGTTGGCCGGCAACGCGTCGGCGGCGCCGGCCAGGCCGTCCGTCGCCGCGCCCCTGAAGGTCGCCCCGGGCGCTCCGCACGCCGCCTACGGGGCAAAGCAGTTGGCCCTCACCGAACTGACCCAGGTGCAGAACCAGTGGTGCTGGGCGGCCACCGGACTGTCCGTGGCCAGGTATCTCGGCCGTGGCCTGAACACCAGTCAGAACACCTTCTGCGACTACGCCCGCGGCCTGCCCACCAACTACCAGTGCCCGAACCAGCCCGGTGAGCTGAGCGACGTCCAGCGGGCCTGGTCCCGCCTCGGCATGCGACCGGGACAGGTCACCGGGACGCTGGACCTCGGCACGGTGGCATCCTCGATCGACGCCAACTCGCCGATCGTGGTGGGCATCTACTGGACCGCGGGCGGTGGGCACGCGAACGTCCTGTACGGCTACGACTCGGACAACGGAACGCTGATGTACTCCGACCCGTGGCCGTCCAGTCAGCGCTACGGCGAGATGGATTACAACTCGTACGTCAGCAACTACGAGTTCCAGTGGGCCGAGTCGCTGTACGGAGAGGCGTGAGTGTGATGACCGACATCTTCCGTTCCCGGCCCGACCACTCCCGCGCGCCCGCCCGGCGCGTCGGAGTGTTGGCCACCGTCGGTATCGGTGCGTTGCTGTTCCTCGCACCGACCGCGTCGGCCGCCGGTGACGCCGCCTTGACCGGTGGCGACTCGCCGACGGCCGCCGACCGGAACGCGGCGCGGCAGGCTCTGGTCTCCCCCGAGGCCACGAACCGGCTGGCGACCTTCTTCGTCCACCTCGACCAGCGTGCGACCGCGCAAAACGGCGCGGTGGTCCAGTCGAAGGTCGCCCCCGAGGCCGCGGCGGCGCAGGCCCCGCAGCTCGTGGGCGCCGCGGTTCCGGTGTACTCGCTCAACGCGGACTTCGTACGCGGCGGCGACTCGTCGGCCCCGGTGGCCAATTTCGCCTATCTCGCCACCGAGGCCCGCTCGGCCGCCGGGGTGGAGGCGACCGTGTGGACGGTGCGCGACCGCGCCTCGGGCGCGTGGCGGGTCACCAACGTGCTGTCGGGTGCCGACGAGGTCGGCTATGCCCGCCAGGCGGGCGACGACACGGTGTTCACCGAGCCGCAGATCGCGGCCTGGTACCGGGTGCACGCGGGTCGTGTTCTGCCGCTGAACCCGGCCGCGCTGCAGTCGGTCGGCCCGGACGGCGCCACCCTGGCCGACTATCGCGGGCTCGTACATGGGCGGTACGCCGACAAGTTGCCCGGTTCGACGTACCGACGCGACGGCAAACTGGGCGGCTTCGCGGCCACGCCGAGCACGCGTCACGGTGGATTCTCGGCGGCCGACATCGCGCTGCCGGCGAGTGCGGCCGGCGTGCTGGTCCTGGGCGCCGGCACCCTGGTGATTCGCCGCCGTAGGTCGGCAACGGCCTGATCCTGCATCCCGGTTCGCACTCCGTGCGGCCTTCTCCCGACCGCCACGGACCCCGATCCCACCGCCCCGCGGGCCGAAGTCGCGGGGCGGTGGCCGTTTCGCCCGCCCGTCACGGCAGGTCGCCGCCGCGACGCGGGACAAGGATCGGCTCGGCCGGGCCGGAAAGGGCGCCCACCCGGTGGTGGATGCGTCGATCGCCCACCCCGAGCACACGACTTCGGGGCGGGCGATCGAGTGGGCCGACGGATCAGCGCGCGCCGACGGTTTCCGGACGGGCGGCCGGAATGGCCGTGATCACGTCCTGGTTGGACACGAATGCCAGCAACTCGGCGCTGTTCAGGGCCGATCCATCGTGGATCGTGCCGAACTTGTCGCGGTTGCCCGACGAGACGTGGTAGGTCAGGCCGGCGGGAGTGATCAAGGAGACCGAGACGGAGGTCTCCCTCCCCTGGCGCAGTTTCCCGGTGATCGCCTTCGAGCCGTCCGCCAGGACGCGGCGCTCGCACTCGGACCAGTCGGCCTGGACCATCCTGCCCGTCTTGTTGTCGAGTTGCGGACCGCGTTGACACGGGTCGTTCGGCTCGGCACCCGGGAGGGTGGGTTCGCCGCCGTAGAGGACGATCGTGGTGACGGTGCCGTCCTCGCGGATCAGTCGGAAGAAGAGCGTCTGGTCGCCCTCGTCCTGGTCCTCGGCCCTGACCACGCCGGCGGGCAGGTGTGCGCGCAGCGCGGCGAGGACCCGGTCGTGGATCGGGCCGGGGTTGCGCAGGAAGTCGTCGCCGGACACGGTGGGCGGCGGCGCGGTGGCGGTCCGCGGGGCGGCCTCGGACGGCGGTGACAGCGGTACCGTCCGACCGGGGGCGGCGGCCGGGCCGCCCGTGGCGGGTTCGTCGTCGTCCGCCGTCAACGCCAGTGCGCCGACGGCGGTGCCGGCGAGCAAGGCACCCGCGGCGAGGCCCGCCACGCCGACACCGAGCCGACGGCGGCGCCGACGGCGGACACCGCCGGCGCGAACGCCGGGCAGGACGTCGGGAATCGGCGGCTCGGCATCCGCCGCCGGCAGCATCTCCCGCAGCAGTCCGGGCATCTCGTCTTCGAGAGGCATCGTGCGCTCCTTGATCTCTGGTGTCGTGCCGGGTTCTGTCGTCGTCGTGCGGTTGTCGTCAAGCGGGGTTTCGTGGTGCGGGGTTTCGTGGTGCGGGGTTTCGTGGTGCGGGGTTTCGTGGTGCGGGGTTTCACCGTGTGGGTTTCGCGGTGGGTGGAGTCGCGTCGTGCGCGGTTTCGCCGGCCGCGCAGGGGTGCCGTCGCGCGGTCTGTCGCCGTCGCGTACGGCCCGGTCGCTGTGCGGGTCGGCCGACGGGTGCGACCCGGCTGCCCGCGCGGTGTTGTTCCGATCGATCACGCGAGCGCGATGTCCGTCACCGACTCGCCGAGGATCGCGCGCAGTTGATCCAGTCCCCGGCTCGCGGCCGACCGTACGGCCGACGAACTCCGGCCGAGGATCGCCGCGGTCTCCTCGATGCTCTGGTCCTCCCAATAACGCAGCACCAGCACGGCCCGATATCCGGGTGACACCTTCCCCAGTGCCGCCAACAGCGCCAACCTGCGGGCACTGTCCTCCGGAACCGCCGAGCCGTCGGGTACGGCGGCGGCCGGGAACTCGCGACTGCCGCGCAGGCGTTTGCCGTCCACGAACCCCCGCACCATCACCCGTCGGGTATAGGCGTCCACAGCTCCCGGATCACGCATCCGGTGCCAGGACGCGAACACCTTCTCCAACGCGTTCTGGACCAGGTCCTCCGCCTGGTGCCAGTCGCCGCACAGGAGATACGCCGTCCGGCGCAGCGCCTGGTAACGCGCCGCGACGAACTCGTCGAACATGCGCTCTCGTTCCTGCCTCATCTCCGCTTCAGCCTCATCCCCGGCCCGCGCTTCCCGTGCAATCGATGTTCACGGCGGCCGTCTGCTCGCCGGTGTCGGGAGATAGACGGGTCGGCGGCCCGGGAATGTTGCGTCGTGATCGCGAGCAAGGAAGGTACGCGTGCCGGTCGCGGAACATCGGGCTCTGCCAGTGCGGGGTTTGCACTGTCTGGGGCGGCTGTGGTGCCCGATGATCGGTGGGTCCGAGGCGATCGTGGGCGATGTGGAGGGGATCCACGATCGTGCGGCGAAGGCGCGTGCCCCCATCCGTGCTCCCCGGATGGGGTCGCGCCGCCTCGGTCGGGGGTGCCCCGGCCCGGCCTCGTCACCGAGGGTGTGTCACGGCTCGCCGTCGAGCACGGCCAGCGCCGCCGCGGAGACCGCGTCCGCCGGCGCGTACGCGATCACCACCTGGTCCGGGTCGTCGCACGGGTGCAGGGATTCGTAGGTCAAATCGAGCGCGCCGACGAGCGGATGCCGGATGCGACAGGTCCCGTGGGCCAGGTCGAACTTCGCCTGGGCCGACCACAGCCGGACGAAGTCGGGGCTGATCGCCGCGAGTTCGTGCAGGTGTGCGGCCAGGTCCGGGTCTCGGGGGCGCTTGCCGACCTCGGTTCGCAGATAGGCGACGGTCTCCCCCGCCTTGCGCTCCCAGTCCGCGTACAGGGTTTTGGCGCGCGGGTCGCCGAACATCAGGCCGCCGATCGAGCGCCGCTCGGGCGGGACTTCGCCGAAGTCGAGGAAGACCCGGGTGGCCGCGCGGTTCCAGGCCACGATGACGCCGTTGCGGCCGACCACGTACGCGGGCGGGCCCCACGCGTCGAGCAACACGCGCAACCCCGGGCGTACCGCCGCCCGTTCCCGCGTGCTCGCGGTACCGGGCCGGGCCAGGTTGCGCAGGTACTGCCGTTCGCCCCGGGTCAGACGCAGCGCCTCGGCGACGGCGTCCAGGACCGCGTCCGAGACGCGCGAGGCCTGGCCGCGCTCGAGGCGTATGTAGTGGTCGACGCTGACCGCGGCGAGCGAGGCCACCTCCTCGCGGCGCAGACCGACCACCCGTCGGGGACCGTCGTCGGACAGCCCCACATCGCGCGGCGACAATCGGGCGCGCCGGGACACGAGGAATTCGCGTAACGCGGTACTGGGGTCCACGCCGGCCAGTATCCCCATCCAAACGAGTGCTTGGGAAGCGTCTCGGCCGCCTCCTCGCGGCGCCGCCGGGTTCGGGGAGGCGGGTCGCCGGGTCAGCCGCCGTTGACCGTGACGCGCGGGACGGCGCCCGCGCCGAGGTGCCAACGGTCCAGGATCGCCCGGTACTCCCCGGTTTGCAGCAGGCGCTCCAGCGCCTGCCGCACCGCGTCCCGCAGCGCGGTGTCGGACTTGCGCAGGGCGATGCCGTACGGCAGGGCGTCGATCTGCTCGCCCACGACTTCGAGGGCACCACCCGAGATCCGAGCTTGGTTCACCGCCACGGGGAGATCGAACACGCCCACATCCGCGCCGCCTTCGGCGATCTGCTTGGCGGCGGCCTCGATGCCGTCGAACTTGATGGGGCTCGAGGCACCGGGCCCGCATCGGGTGGTTGCGCGAGCGACCAGGTCCTCCTGCATCGCGCCGCGTTGCACCGCCACCTTCGCGCCGCACAGGTCGGCCGGGGTGCGAATGCCCCGGGGGTTGCCCTTGCGGACCAGGAGCACGCTGCCGGCGGTGAAGTAGTCGACGAAGTCGACCGTGTTCAGCCGTTCCTTGGTGTCGAACATCGACGACACGACCAGGTCGACTCGACGTGCGACCAGGGACGGGATCAAGGAGTCGAACGTGGTGTTCTCCAACTTCGGTGTCGCACCGAGCAGTTGCCCGATCGCACCGATCAGGTCGGCGGACATGCCGACGACGCTCCGGCCGTCGGTGTCCAGGAACTCGTTGGGTGGGTAGGCGGCGTCCACGCCGACGATGAGGGGCCGTCCGGACCGGTACGGCTCGGGGAGGAGGTGGGCCAGAGGGGCGGGGGCGGGTTGTCCGCCGGTGCCGGTGCCGTTCGGCGCCGAGGCGGAGGTGGTCGGGCCCGGGGGCGAACCCGTGCCGGGCGACGACGGGTTCGCGGCCTTGCCCGCGCCGACGGCACCCTTGCCCTCGTCGCGGGTGAGCAGGTACGCACCCCCGCCGGCGAGCGCGGCGGCCACGACGGAACCGCCGATCAGGAGGCGGCGGCGCGCGATGCCGGGACTCGACGGCTCCGGCGGGACGGGCGCGGGGGCATACGCGGGCTTGACGGGCGGCGGCGGGGGGATCATCGGCGGCCCGGTCGGGCGGGCCGGGGGTTGGTCGGGCCGGAACGACGGGGTGGCGGCCGGGCCGACGGCGGCGGTCGCCGTCGGCGCCTCGGCCGGATGGTCGGGGCGGTGCGGGGGCCGAACGTCGGTTGACGGCACTTCGGTCGTCGGCACGTCGGTCGGCGGCATGTCGGTCGGGGCGTCGGTCGCACCCGGCGCCGCTCCACCGCTCGCCGCCGCCGTCGCGGAACGGCTCCGGACCAGCGCGGAGTGCGCCGCCGGCAACCAGTCCGCGCCCATCGGGCGGGCCGTGGTGCCCAGCATTCCGAGGATCTGCGCCGGCGTGGGCCGCGCGGCCGGATCCCGACGCAGACACGCGGCCACCACCGGCCGCAATTCCGCGGGGACGGGGTCGAGATCCGGGTCCTGGTACACGACCCGGAACATCATCTGCGCCGCGTCGCCGAACCCGAACGGGGAGCGTCCGGTCGTCGCGTGGGCGACCACGAGGCCGACCGCGAACACGTCGCTCGCCGGTCCGACCTCGTCGCCCCTGGCCTGCTCGGGCGACAGGAACCCGGGGGTGCCGACCAGGTGTCCCGTCCGGGTCGGCCCGTTCGCCTCCCGCACCATTCGGGCGATGCCGAAGTCGATCACCCGGGGGCCGTCGGAGGCCAACAGCACGTTGGACGGCTTGAGATCGCGGTGCACCAGCCCCACGTCGTGGATCGCGGCCAGCGATTCGGCCAGTCCGGCGGCGAGCAGTCGCGCGCTCGACGCGGGCAGCGGGCCGTGCGCGGCGATGGTCTCGGTCAGCGAGGGGCCGGCGATGTACTCGGTCGCCAACCACGGCGCCTCGGCGTCGGCGTCCGCGTCGACGAACGCCGCGGTCCAGAAGCCGCCGATACGGCGCATCGCGGCGATCTCCGAGGCGAACCGGCGGCGATAGTGCGGATCCTCGGCCAGGTCGCCCAGGACCACCTTGATCGCGACGAGCCGACCGCCGGGCGAACGGCCCAGGTACACCTGCCCCATTCCCCCGGCGCCCAGCCGGCCGAGCACCGCGAAGGACCCGATCCGGGACGGGTCCCCGACGCCGATCGATTCCACGCCGTACCCCCGTAGTCGAGCTGCCGATCCGTTCGAGGGCTCACCGTACGCGATGGGTCGTCTCCCCCGGCCGGGGGAGGCGTTTCCCCCGTCCCGGGGATCCTGCGACATGGGTGCCCGGGCTTTCCTGGGGACATGACAAACGCAAGGCTTGATCGAGACCGGGCGCCGCACGACCCGGACGGCGGGCGGCGGACCCCGGGCGGCGGCACGACGCTGCGGGGCCGGCGCAGGCTCGCGGCATTGGCGGTGGGCGCCGCGCTGCTGGTGCTGTCGGGGTCCGGCACGGCGGTGGCGGCCCCGGTGCAGGTCGCGGCCGGCGGCGCCGCGGCTCAGAGCAGCGAGGTCGACATCCGGGACCGGATCGCGGCGATACCGGGCATGCGGGTGGTGGCCGAGAAGCCCGCCGCGCCGGGCATCCGCTACTTCGAGCTGACGTATCGCCAGCCCGACGACCACCGACACCCCGAGCGGGGTTCCTTCGAACAACGCCTGAGTCTGCAGCACCGCTCGACCGAGCGGCCGATGGTCCTGTACACCAGCGGCTACGACCTGGGCGCCGGAGCGAGCTTCCGCTCCGAGCCGGCGACCCTGCTCGACGGCAACCAGATCTACACCGAACAGCGCTACTTCGGCACCTCCCGGCCCGGCGACCCCACCGATCCCGCCGACATGTCCGACCTGAACATCCGCCAGGCGGCCGACGATCACCATCGGCTGATCCAGGCACTGAAGTCGATCTATCGGGGCTCCTGGATATCCACCGGCGGCAGCAAGGGCGGCATGGCCACCGTCTACCACCGGCGGTTCCACCCCGACGACGTCGACGGCAGCGTGGTCTACTCCGCGCCGAACAACGTCGACGACCGCGACGACAGCGCGTACGACACGTTCCTGGCCCGGGTGGGCACGCCCGAGTGCCGGGCCGCGCTGCGATCGGCGCAGCGCGAGGCGCTCCTGCGGCGCGACGAGATGACGGCCCGCTACGCGCAGTGGGCGGCGGCGAACGCGCAGACCTTCGAGACGCTCGGCAGCGTCGACCGGGCTTTCGAACTCGCTGTGCTCCGCCTGCCGATGATGTTCTGGATGTACGCGGGCGAGCCGAAGTGCGCCGGGATACCCGCGCCGGGTGCGTCCGCCGACGAGCTTTACGCATGGGTCGACGGTGTCACCCGGCTTGCGGTCTACGCCGACGAGAGCGTCGCGTTCTTCCGGCCGTACTTCCATCAACTCGGCACCCAGCTGGGCTACATGCAGCTCGCCACGCCCCATCTGGACGGCCTGCTGCGCTACCCCGGCATCCAGGAGGTGCGCAACTACCTGCCGGCGGGCACCCCGCTGCGCTTCGACTCCGGCGCGATGCCCGACATCGACCGTTGGGTCCGCCACCGCGGTGATCGCATCCTGTTCGTCTACGGCGAGAACGACCCGGTACGCGCCGAGCCGTTCCGACCGGGACCGGGCAGCCGGGACAGCCGGGTCCTGATCGCCCCGCACACGGGCCACGGTGCGCGCCTGGGCACCCTCACCCCGGACGATGCCGCGCAGGCGACCACCACGCTGCGCCGATGGGCCGGGGTGTGAGCCGGACCGGGGCCTGAGCCGGACCGGGACGCGAGTCCGGCCGCGCGGGAGGCGGGCCCGGGCGGGAGGTCGGCCCGGGCCTGCCTCGGCCCGGGCCCTGCGGGTGCCCGGGCGGGGGTCAGGCGCGGTCGCGGTGCGGGAGCTTCCAGCCCGGGCGCGGGAAGTGGCAGGTGTACCCGTTCGGGTAGCGCTCCAGGTAGTCCTGGTGCTCGGGCTCGGCCTGCCAGAAGTCGCCCAGCGGCTCCAGCTCGGTGACCACCTTGCCCGGCCACAGGCCGCTGGCCTCCACGTCCGCGATGGTCTCCAGCGCCGTCGCCTGCTGCTGCTCGTCGGCGTAGTAGATCGCCGAGCGGTAGCTGCGGCCGATGTCGTTGCCCTGACGATCGCGGGTCGTCGGGTCGTGGATCTGGAAGAAGAACTCCAGAATGTCGCGATAGCTCGTCACCGAGGGATCGAACAGGATCTCGATGGCCTCGGCATGGTCACCGTGGTTGCGGTACGTGGCGTTCGGGACGTCCCCGCCCGAGTAGCCCACGCGGGTGGCCGTCACCCCGGGCTGCTTGCGGACGAGGTCCTGCATGCCCCAGAAGCAACCTCCGGCCAGAACCGCCTTCTCCACTCCAGCACTCATCTCGCAACTCCTGACCGACGCCGGTAATCACTCCTTCAATCGTATCGATCCCGACCCGAAAGGCGGCGGGTGCAACCGATGCGGTGAACGTGGGCCGGGCCACACGGGATCAGCCGCCGATGCGATCGAAGCTTTCGTCGACGCCCGGAAGGCCGGCGGGCCCCGCAAGGCCCTGCACACCGGGCATCCCCGACAGCCCGGGCACACCCGGGCCGCCCGCCACCGGGGGCGCCTGCGCGGTCGTCGAGACCGGATCCGGCTCGTCGGCGCAGACCGTGTCGCGTGGCGGGAGGGTCAGATCCGTCAGGTAGCGGACGGTCGCGGCCTGCGCACAGGCGCTGCGCCCGAAGGCGGTGTGCCCCTCGGCACGGAACGTGAGCAGCCGCGCGTTGTCCAGGCGCTCCGACAGCGCGACCGCGTCCTGATACGGGGTGTCGGGGTCACCCGTCGTCCCGAGCACGAGGATGGGCGCGGAGCCCCACGCCCGATACGAGCCCCGGTGCCGGCTGACCCGTTCGCCGTTCCACCGCGCACACGCCGGCGCGTGGTTGTGGTCGTAGGTGGGCGGCCCGAACCCGACCGGCGGGCCGAGCAGCGGCGCGTCGCGCACATTGGCCCGCACGTTCCGCTCCAGCCGGCCCGGGTCGCGCGGGTAGGCCCGGTCGATGCACTCGACCACGACGTTCGCGGTGAGGAAGTCGAAACTCGCCGCCGACGGTGGTCGCAGCAGGAAGGCGGTGCCGTCCCGCGACTCCGCCTGCCGCAGGGCCGCGCCGAACGCGGGCCACACCGCCTTGCCCCCGTTGATGTTGAACATCAGCCGGTAGGCGAGCGTGTACCCGTTCGCCGCCACGCCCGACGGGGTGGGCACCGGGTGCGCGTCCAACTCCCGCATCAGGCGCTCGAACGCGCCGCGCGCGTCCCCTTGGCCGAACCCGCAGCGCACCGCGTCGGCACTGCACCAGTCGAGGAAGCGCCCCATCGCCGCGTCCAGCGCGAGGTATTGCGGCCGGTCGTACTCGTACGGGCGCTCCGCGTAGTGCACCGGATCGTAGGCGCCGTCCAGCGCCATGGCCCGCACCCGGCCGGGATACCGGTCGGCGTAGACGGTGCCGATGTAGGACCCGAACGAGCGTCCGTAGAAGGACAGTCGCCGCTCCCCCAGCGCCCGGCGCAGCAGGTCCAGGTCGCGCGCCACGTAGTCGGTGCCCATGAACGGCAGTACGTCACCGGCCTTGGCCGCGCAGGCCGCGTCGAAGTCCCGCGCGGTCGACACCGCCCGGTCGAACCCGTCGGGCCCGGGCCGACCCGGCGATTGTGCGACCTCGCGGGAGTAGGTGGCGTCGTCCCAGCACTCGTACGGCGCGCTGCGCCCGATGCCGCGCGCGTCGAAGCCGAACACATCGAAACGTTCCCGCAGCTCCGCCGGCAGGGAGGCGTGGTTCCCGCGCACGAAGTCCACCCCGGAGTTGCCCGGCCCACCGGGTTGGAGGACCAACGTCCCCAGCCGCCGCGTCGGGTCCGCGGCCCGGTGGCGAATCACCGCCAAGGTGAGGCGGCGCCCGTCCGGTTCCCGATAGTCCAAGGGGACGGAGGCGTTCGCACATTCGAAGCCGGCGTCCTCGACGCAGGGACTCCAGGCCAGGGTCGGGGCCGCCGCCACCTCCTCCGGTTCCGGTTCCGCCTTCGCCGAGGCGTCGACCACGCCGCCCCCGACCATCGCGAGGGCGACGGCCGCGACGGCGGCCGTTCGCCGGTACAGCGTCCGCCACCTGGTACACGCCGAACGGCGGGTCGGCTCGTGTACCGATTCGTGGGTCGGATCGAACACACGGCGGTGGCGGCGTGTCATGTTCGTCGATTCCCTTCGCCGGACGGATGCGCACTCGTGTTCTTCCCCCGGGACGCCACCGACCGCACCACCTTCGCCGATCGGAACTCCCGCTACCTCAACGCGAGAACCGCGAAGCGGACACGCGGCGATCACCCACCCGCGCGCGGATCCACCGGGGTCAGGGTGCCCAGCCGGTCCTCGACGGCCTGGGCCGCGTCCAGGCAGAGGTCCTCTCGGAAGGCGCGTCCGACGATCTGCGCCCCGGTGGGGAGGCCGTCGACCACCCCGGTGGGCACCGCCACCGCCGGCAGGCCGACGAAGCTGGTCACCGTACACAGCCGCATCGCCGACGCCACCCGATCCCGACCGGCCCGGTCCCGCGATTCCAGACCGGGTTCGACCGGGGGCTCGGTGAAGGAGGGTCCGAGCAACAGCGGGTATTCGTCGAGGAATTCGGCCCACGAGCGACGGATGTTCAGCCAGGTGCCCATCAGCTTCGACAACTCGTCCGCGGTCGCCGGCGGGGTGCGCTCCATCGCCATCCCGATATAGCGGTCCCCGCCCGGGCCCAGCAGCGTGCGCACCACCGGCCAGGTCGGCGCGAACTCGGTCAGGGTGATCCGGTCGTACGTCTCCAGGGCCTCGTCCAGGCGTGGTACGTCCGGCACTTCGCGGACGTCGTAGCCGGCGTCCCGCAGCGCGTCGGCCGCCGCCTCGACCGCTGCGCGCACGGCCGGGTGTACGCCGCGTCCGCCGGGGTCCGCCACCACCGCGACCCGCACCGGCCCGGCGACGGGCGGGCCGTACGGCGGCACCGGTACGGCACGCGGATCGCGGGGGTCCGCGCCGGCCAACACCTCGTACACCGCGCGCAAATCGCCCACCCGACGCGCCAACGGCCCGTCGGTGACCAGGATTTGCGTCGCCGGGCCGGGATCGTCCGGCCCCAGCACCCGATGGTCCGCCGGGAACCGTCCCGTCGACGGCTTCAGCGCGGCCACCCCGCAGAACTGGGCCGGGATCCGCAACGACCCGCCG
Organism: Embleya sp. NPDC056575; assembly: GCF_042793325.1. NCBI lineage: Bacteria > Bacillati > Actinomycetota > Actinomycetes > Kitasatosporales > Streptomycetaceae > Embleya > Embleya sp. NPDC056575. The sequence goes on along the minus strand of NZ_JBHTVA010000028.1, from coordinate 107,399 downwards.
GAGTCGTTGCCGAGCCCGATCGCGGCCATCCCGGCGGCCACCGCCACCGCGTCGCCGCCGCTGCTGCCGCCCGGGGTGCGGCCGGGGTGCCAGGGGTTGACCGTGTCGCCGAAGAGTTCGCTGCGCGTGTGCATCCCGGCCAGGATCAATGTCGGTATGTTGCCCCGCCCGATCGGGATCGCCCCGGCCGCCCGCAACCGCGCCACGGGCGGCGCGTCGGCGGCGGCCACCAGGTCCCGAAAGCGCGGCACGCCGAACGTGGTCGGCACGCCGGCCACGGCGGTGCTCTCCTTCACCGTGAAGGGCACCCCCGCGAGCGGCCCCAGCGCCTCCCCGGCGGCGCGCCGACGATCCGTGCGCAGGGCCTGCTCACGAGCGTGGTCGGCGAGCACCCGGGTGATCGCGTTCAGCTCCGGGTCGACCTCGGCGATCCGCCCCAGGTGCGCGTCGACGAGGTCGACGGCCGAGACGACCCCGTCCCGCACGGCCTGCGCTTGTGCCGTGGCGGACATGGCCCACAGCTGCTCCGACATGGGGTGTTTTTGTGCACTTTCGTCCCGGTCCATCTGTTCCGCCGTTTCCATCGTTTCCGTCGTTTCCGTCATTCCGTTGGTTCCATCGTTCCGATGCAACTGCATCGGAACGATAACCTGGTAACCGATGCATCCGCATCGCAATAAGACGCACCACGACGACCGGAAGGGCGCGCCGGCCATGCCCAGACAGGTGGACCACGCGAGCCGACGCCGCCTCATCGCCGAGGCCGTATGCCGGCTCGCCGACGAACGCGGCCTCGAAGGCGTGACCCTGCGCGACGTCGCCGCGCGCGCCGAGGTATCGATGGGCGCGGTCCAGCGCTGCTTCCGGACCAAGGAGGAGATGCTCGTCTTCGCCCTCGGACACGTCGGCGAACAGGTCGCCGCCCGGGTACGGGCCCGCCTGGTCCGCAGCCCCGCCCAGTCGGCCGCCACCGCCCTCGGCCACGCGGCCTCCGAGGTCGCCCTCCTCCGCGACGAACACCGCGCCGAGGCCCGCGTCTGGCTGGCATTCCTGGCCCAGGCCGCGATCAGCGCCCCGCTGGCCGAGATCCTCAAGGCCAACTACGCCGCACTGGAGGAATCCTTCACCCACCTGATCACCACGGCCGCCGCCACCCCGAATCCCCCCATCCCCCTGGACCCCCGCCACGAGGCCCGCACCCTCCTGGCCCTCGCCGACGGCCTCACCGCCCATGTCCTCCTGGGCCACCTGACCCCACCCGAAGCCGAAACCGTCCTACACACCCACCTGACAAACCTGTGGACGGCGTAGGCACGGACGACCGTGCCCCCGGCCCTCCGGTCGCGGTCGAGGCGGGTTGGGGAGGGGTGGGGAGGGTGGGGTGGGGGTCGCTCGCGATGCCGCCGGGGAGCTTTCCGAGCGGGTCGGGCACTACCGGCGGGGGTTACACCTTGGGTTGCGTGGGCGGGTGCGGGACCGATCCGGTCCGCAAGGTGGGCCGCCGCCGGCATGCGGGGCTCCGAAAGCCGTGACGCCCGACGAGACGGGCACGTGGGTCGGCGAAAACCGGCCTGCAGCGGCGGGGCGGGGTGGGTGGTTGGGTCGAGTCCCCCGAGGGCCCTTCCCGAATGGGTCGGGTGCTTTCGGCGCGCGTTGTGCCTTGGTTGCGGGTGGCTGGTGCGGGGCCGGTCTGAGTCGATGGTAGGCCGCTGCCGGCGTGCGGGGCTGCGAGACGGAGGGCGCCCGACGAGACGGGCGCGTTGCTCGGCGAAAACCGCCCGGCAGCGGCGGGCAGGGAGGGTAGCCGGGTCGGGTTCTCCGAGGGGCCTTCCCGAGTGGGCCGGGTGCTTTCGGCGCGCGTTGTGCTTTGGGCTGCGGGTCGGCCTGTGCGGGCCTGGTCCGAGTCGGTCGTGGGCCGCTGGCGGCGTGTGGGGCTCCGAGATCCGGGGCTTTCGGCGACACGGGCGCGTTGCTCGGCGAAAACCGGCCTGCAGCGGCCGACAGGGAGGGTGGATGGGTGGGGTTCTCCGAGGGGCCTTCCCGGGCGGGTTGGGGTTCTTTGGGGGCGTTTGGAGGGCGGTTGGGGTTCGGAATCGGATCGCGGTGGGTGGTTTTGGGCTTCGGGCTTCGGTGACCTGCGGTTTTGCAATGCGCGAGCGGGAATTGGGTGTCGAGTGCGGGATTTGTGGGGGTTGTCGGCTTCGGATACATCGCTGCGATACGGGTGGACGGCTGAAAAGTCATACGCCCACCGGCGACCCACGGCAGGCAGGGGTGGGACGGCCGGGCAAAACCAACGGCAATCCCGATCGGATGGATTTCGTCTGCTTTGACGCGGACTTCGTTGTCGGCTTCCTGGAGTGTCGCCGGCGGGCGGTACTTTGCGGCGACGCATCCGACACACATCAAGACATCGATAGGAGCGCTCATCGTGACGCCCGAGACGACCCTGGTGACTGACCCCGACGCGTGGGATGCCGCGCTGACCGGCGCCTTCGAGATACTGCTCGGCGGCCGGCCGGCCGTCGATCCCGCTGCCCGGTACGGGGCGTACTACGTCTCGGATTCACTCGACGAGTTCCTGTTCCCGAATTCCTGGATCACCCCTGCCGCGCTGGTGGGTCGGGAATCGAGGCAATTGCCGGATCCCGACGGTGAATACCCCTTCTCCCCGTGGGCGTGGCGGTTCGACCTGCGCGAGTCGCTGTTCCTCTTCGACGCCGATCTTCTGGCCGGGACGGGACCGTGGGGGGATGGTGGGCACAAGGGTCGCCGGCCGTTCGACGATGCCTTCGTCGCCGACTTGCGGACCGTGTCGGCGGTGGATGACGCCGATGAAGTCTTGGTCTACGGCGCGGAGTTGGGGGCGCTCCTGGACCGCCATGGGGTCGACCTGACCGACGAGGCATCCAAAAAGCTGAACGGCTGGCTTTCCGTACTGCTGCGGGTCGCCACCGACGGCACTCCGACCGACGCGATGCGGGCCGCCACCTTCACCGGGCGCGGCCCCGAGCATCTGGTGTCGATCCACGACATGAATACCGTCCGCACCGCCGCAGAGCCCTGGGAGGAAAGCCTGAGTGCGGTCGCACATCCCGCCCTCCGCGACCATCTCCGCATGCTCTGCCTCAGCGAGAGCGACGCACGCAGCGAGGGCGGCTTCTACTACGGCAGCGGCCGCTGGCCGTGGAACGATGTCCTGGAAGCGGTCGGCTGCACCCTTGTCGCAGGCTGGGGGTTCGGCGAGTCCCAGGCCGGCGTGGCCGTTGTGCGGTTGCCCGAGAGAGTGGACACATCCGGGACACGGTGAACGCCCGCCGCGACAGCGAATCGGCGTCCTCTCCGGCCGCCGATTTGCCCATCCGGCCGGGACGGCGAGGCGCGCACGTACGCCCGACCTCGGGCCGGAGCCGGACCCCGGCCCCGGCCCGGCCCCGCCCACGCGCGTCTGCGTCGGCGTCAGTGGAAGCACAGGCAGAACGGGTGGCCTGCCGGGTCTGCGAATACTCGCCAGTTGGCTCCTTGGCGGACCTGGTCCGTGCGTTCCAGGACCGTTGCGCCGAGGGCCACGGCGCGTTTCTCCTCGCCGTCGAGGTCGTCCACGTCGAAGTCCAGGTGGATTTGTTGCGGGACCTGTTGGCCCGGCCATTCCGGCGGGCGGTAGCCCTCCACGCGTTGGCAGGCCAGTGGCGTGCCCTCGAAGCCGTGTACCTCGATCCAGTCCGGGTCGTTCGCATCCTCGACCACCCGGCCGCCGAGCAGTTCCGCGTAGAACCGCGCGAGCCGTGCCGGATCGGCGCAGTCCAGTGCGATCGCCTGCAGCTTTCGAATCACTTCGTCCCCCTGTGTCTCCTCGACCGCTGTCCGCGGCACCTACCCGAGGGGTCGTACCCACCACCCCGGTGGCCATGCCCGACGACGCGCCGGCCTGCCGGGGGTCGCGCCCGGGCGTCGGGAACAATGGGTGGGAACGTGCGATCGACAACCGATCGGCAGTCGAGTCCGGAAATCCGGAAGTCCAGAGGTTCAGGAGGCAGGCGTGGGTGCCGAGAAGCGGTCGTCCGACGAAGAGCAGGCGCAGGCCATCAAGCAGCGCAAGAACGGCCTCTACCGCGGCGAGGTCTCGGAGGAGCTGGCCGCGAACATGCGCACCGGCTGGGCCGACACCGAGCGCGTCGACCTGGCGCCGATCGAGCAGGCGCCGAACACGGCCCGCCGCCGCGCGGCCCTGTCGGCCCGGTTCCCGGGTGAGCGTCTGGTGGTCCCGGCGGGCAACCTCAAGACCCGGTCCAACGACACCGAGTACCCCTTCCGGGCGTCGACCGAATACGCCTACCTCACCGGCGACCTGACCCAGGACGGCGTCCTCGTCCTCGAACCGGTCGCCGACGGTCACGACGCGGTGTTGTACCTGCTGCCCCGGTCGGACCGGGACAACGGCGAGTTCTGGCTGGACGGGCAGGGCGAGCTGTGGGTCGGCCGGCGCGCCGGGTTGGCCGAGGGCGAGCTGCTGTACGGCTTGCCGTGTCGGGACGTGCGCAAGGTCGTCGAGGAGCTGACCTCGACCGAGGGTCCCGTGCGCGTGGTGCGCGGTCACGACGCGGGGCTGGAGAGCGCCCTGGGTGAGCGCCTCGACGCCGGGCGGGACGAGGAGCTGCGGGTCTTCCTGGCCGATGAGCGGCTGGTCAAGGACACGTTCGAGATCGGGCAGCTCCAGGCCGCGGTCGACTCGACCGTGCGCGGCTTCGAGGACGTGGTCCGCGTCCTGGATCGGGCCGAGGCCACCTCGGAGCGGTACATCGAGGGCACGTTCTTCCTGCGCGCACGGCTGGAGGGCAACGACGTCGGCTACGGCTCGATCTGCGCCGCCGGGCCGCACGCCACCACGCTGCACTGGGTCCGCAACGACGGCGCGGCGCGGGCGGGCGATCTGCTGCTCTTGGACGCGGGTGTCGAGACGCATACCCTCTACACCGCCGACGTGACCCGTACGCTGCCCGTCTCGGGCCGGTTCACCGCGCTCCAGCGCCGGATCTACGACGCCGTGTTCGCCGCGCAGGAGGCGGGCATCGCCGCGGTGCGGCCCGGCGCCAAGTACCGGGAGTTCCACGACGAGGCGCAGCGCGTGCTCGCCGAGCACCTGGTCGAGTGGGGCCTGGTCGAGGGCCCGGTGCAGCGGGTGTTGGAGCTGGGTCTGCAGCGCCGGTGGACGCTGCACGGCACCGGTCACATGCTCGGTCTGGACGTGCACGACTGCGCGGTGGCGCGGACCGAGTCGTACGTCGACGGCGCGCTGGAGCCGGGCATGTGCCTGACCGTCGAGCCCGGCCTGTACTTCCAGGCCGACGACCTGACCGTGCCCGAGGAGTATCGCGGCATCGGGATCCGGATCGAGGACGACATCCTGGTGACCGAGGACGGCAACCGGAACATGTCCGCCGCCCTGCCGCGCGGCGCCGACGAGATCGAGGCGTGGATGGCCCGCCTGCGCGGCTGACCCCATCCACCCGGCATCACGGCACGACACGGGCCGCCCGCCCCGGATGCACCCCGGGGCGGGCGGCCCGCCGCACGCCGTGCCGCGAACCGTCGGGCGACCCGAACACACCCCGGCGACCGACCACTTGGCCGCTCGCCGGGCCCGGGCGCACGAACACGGCACCACGACGCCGAGGCGGGCGGCCCCGGGAGCCGACCCGCCTCCCCCGTGGATCGCGCTCAGGTCGTGCCTGCGCGCGCACCACGTTCGACCTGCGGTGGACGTGGCGATGAGCGCCCAGGTTGATGTCGAACCCGCCCCGCGGGTCGTACGGTCGCCCCGTGCAACGAATCTATGCCTGGCTTCGGGCGCATCCCCTGTGGGTCGACTCGGTGTGCACCATCCCGGCGTTCGGCCTCGGTGTTCTCCAGATCCTGTCCTACGAGTACGGCATCGTCATGTCGCTCTGGGCCTACACGATCGTGGTGATGCTGAGTCTGGGCATGGCGCTGCACCGGGTCCGGTCCCGGGTGGCGACGATGCTCGTGGTCGGGGCCGGGGTGGCCCAGTTGCTCTGCGACGGGACGATCACGTTCGCGAACTACGCGATGCTGGTGATCGTGTACACGGCCGCCAAGTCCGGTCCGCGTTGGCTCTCCCGGGCCGCGCTCGCCGCCACGGTGTTGGCGCCGGCGGTCCTGCTGGTGCGTTTCCCGCACGGCGACGGCGAGACCTTCAGGGCCAACCTGTCCGCGTCCGGCTTCGTCGTCGTACTGCTCGCCATCTCCTGGGTGTTGGGCGATTCGATGCGCACCCGGCGTGCGTTCTACGCCGAGTTGATCGACCGCGCCGCCCGCCTCGAGGTCGAGCGCGACCAGCAGGCGCGGCTCGCCGCGGCGGCCGAACGGGCCCGGATCGCCCGGGAGTTGCACGACGTGGTCGCGCACAACGTCTCGGTGATGGTGGTCCAGGCCGACGGCGCCGCCTACGCGATCGACGCCGCGCCCGACTCGGCCCGGGAGGCCCTGGGCACGATCGCCGCCACCGGCCGCGAAGCGCTCGCCGAGATGCGGCGCCTGCTGGGTGTACTGCGTTCCGAGAGCGACGTCGAGACGTTCGTGCCCCAGCCCGGCGTCGACCAACTCGACGAGTTGCTCACCCGGGTCCGCGGCGCGGGCCTGACGGTCGACCTGCACGTCGAGGGCCGACCCGTCGAACTGTCCCAGGGCATCGGCCTGACCGTGTACCGCATCGTCCAGGAAGCCCTGACCAACACCCGCAAACACGGCGGGCCCGGCGCCGGCGCCCGGGTCGTCCTGCGCTACACGGGCGAGGACATCGAGCTCGACGTGCGCGACGACGGCCGCGGCGAGGCGGCTCCGGGCGACGGCATGGGGCACGGCCTGGTCGGCATGAACGAACGGGTCGCCCTGTTCGGCGGTCGCCTCGAAACCGGCCCCTACCCGGCGGGCGGCTGGCGCGTACACGCCCTGCTCCCCACCCGCCCCCGCACGCCCGCCCTCCCGAACCGCCCATAGACACCCGCCCGAACGCCCGCGCAGACCGCGCCGCCCGCTCAGTCCGCGGCCGTACCGGCCCACCGCATCGCGGTGTCCGCGTCGGCCGTCTCCACCACCCGGTTCCGCAGGCGTTCATGCAGCGCGGCCCGCAGTTCGAGCACGCGCGGGGCCGTCGAGCCGGGCAGCAGCGGCCCCCGGTAGCGGTCCAGGAGGGTGTCGGCCGTGGTGTCCCGGTTCGACAACGCGTGGTCCAGATCGAGGAAGTCGGCCTCGCAGTCCCCGGTCAACCGATACGGGTCCGACGCCAGCCGGTGGCCCAGGATCGCGCGCAGCCGGACGAGTTCGGCCCGCACCGTGGCCGGGCGGCCGGTCGGGCCGTACACCGCCTCGGTGATCGCCTTCGCCGTCATCCCGCCCGGTTCGCTCAGCAGCGTGGTGACGATCTCCGCGTGGCGGCGGGTGAGTTCGTGGGTGGCGCCGGCCACGTGCAGCCGCGCCCGGCGCAGCCCGAGCGCCTCCAGGCGCATCGGCGCGGCGGTCACCGGCCCGGAGGCGCCGTCCTCGGCGATGAGCAGGAACAGGCCGCCCGCGGCCAGCCGTTCGACGAGCACGAGCTGTCCGCCGGGCAGCAACATCGGGCCTTCGCCGACCGGCACCGGGAGCCGATTGCACAACCACCCGGGCGGATCCGCGCGCACCACGCGCCCGCCGGCGTCGACGATCGCGCTGCGGGTGCCCAGGCGGCGGGCGATGCGCTCGACGTAGCGGGTGCGTACCCGCATCTCCTCGCGCAGCCGGACCGTCTCCAACTCCGACTGGGCCAACCGCCGGGCGGTGTCGAGCAGGGGGATCGCCAGTGGCTGCCAGTGCCGTTCGGGGCAGGTGAAGTCCAGGATCCCGAGCAGGTCACCGCTGATCGGGTCGTGGATGGGCGTGGCGGTGCAGGTGTAGGCCGTGGCCGCGGACAGGAAGTGCTCGGCGCCGAACACCTGGAACGGCCGCCCGGTCGCCAGCGCGGAGCCCACCCCGCTCGTGCCCGCCGCGTCCTCGCTCCACAGCGCGCCCGGCAGCAGGTGCACTCGCTCCGCCGAGCGCAGCGACGTGTGGTCGCCCTGGACCCACAGCAGGTGGCCCCGGGCGTCGCTGAGGAACAACAACCGGCCCGGATCCTCGGTCAGTCCGCCCAGCGAGCGGCGCAGCAGCGGCCAGATCCCGGTGAGCGCGTGTTCCTCGCGGTGGCGGGCCAGTTCGTCGTCGTCGAGGCACACCGGCGGCAGGTAGGCATCGGGTGCCAGCCCGTGTCGTCGGGCGCGCGACCACGAGGCCCGGATCGGGCCGCGAACCCCCGACGCCGTGCCGCCGCTCAGCGCCCGTTCCCGTGCGTCCGATCGGTGTGCCATGGAGTCATCATGCCGGCACGGTCGGTCGCCGGCGGGGCGGGTGTCGTCGCTGGTTCTGCAACGTTGGTGCAACCCCCCCGCGACGTCTGGCGGAACGGCTCCCGGCTCACGCAGACTGCCGGCAGTGCGGCGCGGCGAACGGGGTGCCGTGACCGAGACCGGAGGAGATGGCGTGCCCTACCTGGAACTGTCCGACACCGTCCCGCTCTACTACGAGGAGCACGGCGAGGGTCGGCCCGTCGTCCTGCTGCACGGTTGGACGATGAACGGCACCTTCTGGTCCGGGAACGTGGCCGCGTTGGCGGCGGAGAACCGGGTGATCGTGCCGGACTTCCGCGGCCACGGCCGGTCCGGGAAGACGCCCGAGGGTCACTCCCTGGACCAGTACGCCCGCGACATCCGCGAGTTGGTTCGGGCCCTCGATCTCGCCGAGGTGACCGTGGTCGGCTGGTCGATGGGTACCTCGGTACTGCTGTCGTATGTGCGGCAGTTCGGGTGTGAGGGGCTGCGCGGCGCGGTGTTCGTCGATCAGTCGCCGCGCTTTCTGGACGGCCCCGACTGGGAGTTCCCGCTGCTGGGCGGGTATTCCCCCACCGATCTGGCGGTGTTCGCGCAGACCGTGCGACACAGTCGGCCGATCGCGGTGAAGCCGTTCATCGAGGCGTGCTTCGCCGAGCCTCCGGCCGCCGAGGCGGTGGACGCGGTGTACGCGGAGACCACCCAGACGCACACGTCGTCCGCGCTCGACATCTGGATGGACATGGCGCACTCGGACTGGCGGTCGGTGCTGCCGCAGGTGACGGTGCCGACGCTGCTGGTCTACGGCGAGCGCAGCCGGGTCTTCCCGGGTGACCTGGCCGGGTGGCTCGCGGGTGTGTTGCCCGATGCGCGGATCGAGAGGTTCTCCGCCGGCGGGCACGTACCCTTCGTCGAGGAACACGAGCACTTCGACGCAGTCGTCACGGATTTCCTCCGCCGCTGATCTCCCCAGGCGCACCGGAGGAATACGCGGGCCCGCCCGGCGGGTATCCCCGCCTCGCCCGATCCGGGCGGCCCGTGACCCGAGAATCGGGAAGGCCGATGATTGTGATGCCCCAGCAGGCGCCGGAGACCCGATCGTGCGCGGGCCGGCCGGTACCGGCTCGACCGCCGGTCCAGGTGTCCGCGACGCGCCGGTCCGGACTGCGCACCGATCTGCCGCATCCCGCTCGCATGTACGACTACTACCTGGGAGGCAAGAACAACTTCGGGGTCGATCGCGAGGCCGCGGACGCGGTGCTCGGGGCGGCTCCCGAGGTACGCGCGATGGCTCGGGCGAATCGGGCGTTCCTGCGCCGCGCGGTGTCGTTCGCGGCGGGATGCGGGATCCGCCAGTTCCTCGACATCGGGGTCGGCATGCCCACCGCCCACGACACGTACGAGTGCGCGGTGGCGGCCACCGAGGAGGCGCGGGCGGTGTACGTGGACAACGATCCGCTGGTGCTCGCGCACGCCCGGGCGTTGTCCGGTCGGCCCGGTCGGGTGCGGGTGGTGGAGGGCGATCTCCGCGATCCGTACGCGCTGTTGGCGCGGGTGTCCGGGCGTTCGGGGGTGGATCTGGATCGGCCGGTGGCGGTGGTGCTGACCGCGGTGTTGCACTACCTGTCGGACGCGGACGACCCGCGGGCCGTGGTGGGCGCGTTGGCGGGTGCGATGGTGCCGGGCAGCATGCTGGTGCTCTCGCATGTCGCCGCGGATCTGCGGCCGGAGGCGGCGCGGGCCACGGCGGAGGCGTATCGCCGCTCCGCCGCCCCGCTTTTCCCGCGCACGGCCGCGCAGGTGCGGGCGCTGTTCCCGGGCCTGGACCCGGTCCGGCCCGGCGTGGTGCCGATCTCGTCCTGGCGCGCCGACCGACTTCCGCGTCCGCTGGTGGAGCGGGAGTGGATGTACGCGGGGGTGGCCCACAAGCCGCCTCCGGGACGCCGGGAGTGCTCGGGTACGGGTCGTGTCCCGGCCCGGGCACTGCGCCCCTGCGCCTGAGCCGGTCGCAGCCCCGCAGGGGAGGGCTGCGACCGGCTCGGAAACGGGCGGACCGGCACGCACGTCGACCGCCGGGTCGGCGTGCGTGGGCGGCCCCCGTCCGGCTCCGGATCGCCCGACTCCGGCGCGAGGCCGCCCGGCCGCGCCGTCGGACCGTCGCCGCACCGCCGGGTCGAACCACCCGCACCACCGCGTCGAACCGCCCACGAAACGCCGGGCTCGAACCACCCCCGCACCGCCGACGACGATCGCCCCCTCAGACCACCGTCACCGCGACCCCCGCCTCCGCGATCCGGGCCAGTTCGTCCTTCGGCGCGTCCGCGTCCGTGACCAGGTGGCCGATCCCGGACAGCGGGCAGATGCGGGCCAGGGTGGCCTTTCCGATCTTGGAGTGGTCCGCCACCACGATGGTGTGGTTGCTGCGGTCGGTGAAGGCGCGGTCGGTGGCGGCCTCGAGTTGGTCGTGGGTGGTGCAGCCGTGGGCGGCGCTGATTCCGTCCACGCCCAGGAAGGTCACGTCGGTGTAGTAGTCGGCGAGGGTCTTCTCGGCGATCGGGCCGACCAGTTCGTAGCTCTCCTTGCGGGCGGTACCGCCGATCACCACGAGCGTGACGTCCTTGTGCAGGACCAGTTCGGCGGCGATGTTCACCGCGTTGGTGACGATGGTGACCGGCCCGCGCTCGGCCAGGATGCGGGCGATCTCGGTGGCGGTGGAGCCGCCGGTCAGGCCGACCACGGCCTCCGCCGGGACCAGGGCCGCCGCGGCGCGGGCGATCGCCAGCTTCTCCGGTCGGCGGCGTTCGCTGCGGTACTGCATCGGCGTCTCCAGGCCGATGTTGCCCACGGACGCCCCGCCGTGCGTACGGCGCAGCAGGTTCACCCCGTCCAGGTGCTGGAGGTCGCGGCGCACGGTGGCCCCCGAGACCGCCAAGATCGCGGACAACTCCTCGACGCTCACGCTCCCGTGTGCGGCAACGTGTTCGAGGATGCGCGCATGGCGCTCGGTTCTCAACATCCGCGCAGCATATCCGTGCGCATTCGCGCAGTCACGGGATCCACCGGCGCAATCCCCCGGCGGTCGGGGGACGGCATTTCCGGCATCCTTATGGCAACTCCCGTGAGCACTATGCGCACTGACGATCTCTTGACATGACGAATGTTGCTCGATTTACTGCTCCGACGCCGAGCAGCGCAATCGGCGTCAAAGGTACGCCCAGCCGGTAGTCGGCGTGAAGCCGCAAGCCCGGACAAAGTCGCCAGGATGCCAGTCGACATCCGAGGCGGGGACGTATCCTCCGCACCTGGAGTTCGATGATGAACACCTTCCTCCCGGGTAGATCGGCCCGCCGTCTCGCCGCCTTCGCGGCGACCACCGCGGCGATCGCGGGATCCCTGTTCCTCACCTCGTCCGCGAGCGCCGGCACCGCCGGGCCCGCGAACGCCCCCAAGAGCGCCGCCGTCACCCTGCCACCCACCCACGCGAACTTCGACTACCAGATCGGCGGCGCCTACACGCCGCCCACCGGGGTCAAGGTGGTCACCCGCGACCACTCCGCCACCCCGGCGCCCGGCCTGTACAACATCTGTTACGTCAACGCCTTCCAGGCCCAGAAGGGCGCCGAAGGCGACTGGAAACCGGGCGAGTTGCTCCGCCGTGACGACGGCACCGTGGTCTACGACGGCCAGTGGAAGGAGGCGCTGCTCGACATCCGCACCCCCGAGAAGCGCACGTCCGTCGCCGCCAAGGTGAACGCCCTGATCGACGAGTGCGCGGGCAAGGGCTTCCAGGCCGTCGAGCCGGACAACTACGACAGCTACACCCGCTCCGAGGACCTGATCACCGCCGACAACGCCAAGGCGTTCGTCACGCTGCTCTCCGCGCACGCGCACCAGCGCGGACTGGCCATCGCCCAGAAGAACACCTCCGAACTGGCCCCCGACCGCGCGAGCACCGGGCTCGACTTCGCCGTCGCCGAGGAATGCGGCCAGTGGAACGAATGCGGTGAGTACACCAAGTCGTTCGGCAACAACGTGATCGTGATCGAGTACACCGCCAAGGGCCTGAACACCGCCTGCTCCAAGTGGGGCGGCAAGCTCAGCGTCGTGCGCCGCGACCTGAACGTCGTCCCGGCCGGCAGCAGCGGATACCTGCGCAAGACCTGCTGACCCCCGGCCACGATCGTCGGCCCGGCGCCCCGATCCCGCACGGATCCCGCCGCCGGGCCACCCCCTCCGCCCCGCGCACCCTCGCCCGCGCCCGCGCCCGTCCGGGCCCGCCCCGGGGCGACCGCCGACGCGCGCCCACCGGCTCTCGCCCTTGCTTCGCCCCGCCCCGCCCCCGCACGCGTTCCGACATCTCCCGGAGGTCCAGTGGTTCTCGACCGGTTCCATCCCACCGGCCTCTCCCGACGCGGCCTGCTCCGCCTCGGCGCCGGTGCCGCCGCCGCGACGGCGCTGTCCACAACGTTGGCCGGGTGCGCCGGCACCGACGACGGCGTGGGCGCCGACGGCCGGGTCACGATCGAGATGTGGCACGGCCAGACCGACACCGGGCGCGAGGGGCTGGAGGCCCTGGTGGAGCGGTTCCATCAGGCCCAGTCGGGCATTCGCGTCGACCTCGGCGGCGGCGTGCTCGCCGACGCGATGCTCCAGAAGATCACCGCGGCCCTCGCCGCCGGTTCCTACCCCGACATCGCGTACGTCTTCGGCTCCGACCTCGCCGGCGTCGCCCGCAGCCCCAAGGTGGTCGACCTCGGCGACACCGTGCGCTCGGCCCCCACCCCGTGGGACGACTACTGGGACCCGGCCCGCCAGGCGGTCACCGTCAACGGCCGGGTACGGGCCGCGCCCGCCGTCCTGGACGCGCTCGCCGTGATGTGCAACAAGAAGCTCTTCGAGGACGCCGGCATCCCGCTCCCGCAACCCGGCTGGACCTGGAACGACTTCCTGGCCACCGCACAGCGCCTCACCGACGCGCAGCGCGGCGTCTTCGGCACCGGCTGGCCGGGCACGGGCGACGAGGACACCGTCTGGCGGTTGTGGCCGATGATCTGGGACCTCGGCGGCGACGTGGTCGCCGAGAACGGCCGCGACATCGGCTTCCGCGAGGTGGGCGCCCGCGCCCTGGAGACGGTCGAGGCGCTGGCCCGCGCCAAGAGCGTCTACATCGACCCCAAGCCCGGCGGCGAGCAGATGTACCAGGTCTTCGCCTCCGGCCGGATGGGCATGGTGGTCACCGGCCCCTGGCAGATCCCCGACGTCACCGAGGCGGGCATCGATTACCACGTGGTGCCGCTGCCCAGCTACAGCGGCCGGCCGATGACCATCTGCGGCCCCGACACCTGGACCGTCTTCGACAACGGCGGCGCCCGGGTACGCGCCGCGCGCACCTTCGTGTCCTGGCTCAACCAGCCCGAGCAGGACGTCGAATGGGGCGTGCGGGTCGGCAGCCTGCCGCTGAGCCGGATCTGCGAGGCCAAGCCCGAGTGGCGCGCCCACGCCGCCGAGACGCCGGGCCTGGACGTGTTCACCCGCGCCCTGGAGACGGCTCGGGTACGGCCCGCGCACCCCGCCTATCCGCAGATCTCCACGGCCCTCGGCGAGGCCATCGTGTCCGTGCTGCTCGGCAAGAGCAGTCCGGCCCGGGCGCTGAACCGCTGCGCCGCCGCGGCCAAGGCCGCCCTCGTCATACCGCGTTGACGAATACCGCGTTGAGGAGCCCTTCCATGTCATCCCTGCCCGCTCCACTCACGCTGTCCGACCACGATCGCCGGCACCGCACGCTGCGCCGCAGACGCCGGCGCGAGACGGCGACCGCGTGGGCGTACATCCTGCCCGCCGTCCTGGTCGTACTCGGCCTGAGCATCGTGCCGTTCGTCTGGTCCCTGCTGCTGTCCTTCCGGGCCGACGACCTGGTCACCCCCAGCCGCTGGGTCGGCGTGGACAACTACGACGCGCTCACCCAGGACCCGCACTTCAGCCAGGCGGTGCGCAACACCCTGCTGTACACCGCGCTCTACGTGCCGCTGAGCATGGCCCTGGGGCTGTTCCTGGCGCTGGTGCTCAATCGGCGGATCAAGCTGGTGGGCCTGTACCGCACGCTGATCTTCGTGCCGTTCGTGATCTCCGCGACGGCGCAGGGCGTGTTGTTCTCGTTCATCCTCGACCCGGAGTTCGGCGCGGCCAACTCGGTGCTGCACGCGCTCGGGATCAGTCGGCAGGGCTTCCTCACCGATCCCGGACAGGCGTTGCCGGTGCTTGTGGCGATCTCGGTGTGGAGCGGCACCGGGTTCTGCGTGGTGATCTACCTCGCCGCGCTCCAGGACGTGCCGCCGTCGCTGTTGGAGGCGGCCCGGCTGGACGGCGCCGGGCGGTGGCAGTTGTTGCGGCACGTGGTGATGCCGACGCTCACCCCGGTCAGCCTGTTCCTGGTGTTGTGGCAGACGATCAACGCGTTGCAGGTGTTCGACCTGGTCTATGTGACCACCAAGGGCGGTCCGCTCGGGTCCACCACGGTGATCGTCTACTTCATCTGGGAGCAGGCGTTCAAGAACTTCACCGCCGGATACGGCGCGGCGGCGGCCTACGTGCTGGCCTTGGCCCTCCTGGTGATCGGGGTCGCGTCGCGGCTCGTGCGAGGCCGCAGGCCCGCCGGCGCCGTGCTCGTCGAAGGTGGTGCCAAGTGAGCGCGACGACCGTCGAGGCCGCCCCCGCGCAGGCCCGGCCCGCCCCGGTCGCGGCGCCGCGCCGCCGGCTCCCGTTCAGCCCGTGGCATCTGCTGCTGATGCCGCTGTCCCTGCTGTTCGCCCTGCCGCTGGTGTGGCTGGTGCTCAGTTCGGTGATGACCAACGCGGAGATCAACCGGTTCCCGCCCGCGCTGTGGCCCTCCGGGATCGACCTGGGCGGCTACCGCTACGTGCTGGGCAATGCGATGTTCCCCCGCTGGTTCGCCAATTCGCTGATCGTCTCGGCGGTGGCGGTGGCCTCGAACCTGGTGTTCGGGGCACTGGGGGGCTACGCGTTCGCCCGGATGCGGTTCGCCGGGTCGCGCGTGTTGATGGTGGCGATGTTGGCGACCATGGCGATCCCGTTCCAGCTCACCATGATCCCGACGTTTTTGATCATGAAGCGGCTCGGGCTGATCGACACGCTCGGCGCGCTGATCATCCCGTCGCTCGTGACGCCGTTCGCGGTGTTCCTGCTGCGGCAGTTCTTCCTGTCGCTGCCGCGGGAGTTGGAGGAGGCCGCCTGGATCGACGGGTGTTCGCGGCTGCGCGTGTTGTACCTGATCGTGTTGCCGCTGTCCCGGCCGGCGTTGAGCACCGTCGCGGTGCTCACCTTCCTCACCACCTGGAACGACCTGACCTGGCCGTTGATCGCGATCAACCACGACACCAACTACACGCTCCAACTGGGCCTGACCACCTTCCAGGGGCAACACCACACCCAGTGGGCCGCGGTGATGGCGGGCAACGTGATCACCGTGCTGCCCGTGCTCCTCGCCTTCCTCTTCGCGCAGAAGGCGTTCATCCAGTCGATCACCTCCAGCGGTCTGAAGGGGTAGCGATCCCACGGGAGTTCGACCCTCTCGTGATTCGCCCCCATCCACCGCACACACCCGGGAAGCCCGATGCCGCACACCTTCGACCTGCTCGTCCTCGGCGACGCCAATCCCGACGTCGTGGTCGGCCCCCTCGACCGGCCGTTGGCCTTCGGCCAGCACGAACACCTGGTCCCCACCGGCCTGCTCACCCTCGGCGGATCCGGCGCGATCACCGCCTGCGGCGCGGCGCGGCTGGGTCTGTCCGTCGCGATCGCCGGCCGGATCGGTGACGACGACGCGGGCCGCTTCGTGCGCGCCGCGCTCGCGGATCGGGGCGTGGACACCTCGGCACTGCGCGTGGATCCGAGCCTGCCGACGCCGCTGACCACGGTGCTCACCCGCACCGACGGGGACCGGGCCATCGTCACCGCGGCCGGTACGCTGGCCGCGACCGGGCCCGACGACGTGCCCGAGGAGTTGCTGCGGCGGAGCCGGCACGTGCACGCCTCCTCCTACTTCCTGATGCCGCGACTCGCGCGGGCGCTGCCGGAGTTGCTGCGCATCGCCCGCGCGGCCGGCGCCGCCACGTCCCTGGACACCAACGACGACCCGGCCGGGCGTTGGGATCCGGCCGCACTCGCCGCCGTACTGCCCGCCGTGGACTACCTGTTGCCCAACGCCCAGGAGGCCCGGGCGTTGGCCGGCTCCCCCGCCGCGACCACCGAGCAGGCCGCCGCGCGGCTGGCCGGGCACGGCCCCGTCGTGGTGGTCAAGGACGGCGGCGCCGGCGCCTTCGCGCACGACGGCGCGAACGTGCTGCGCACACCGGGCATCCCCGCCGAGCCGGTGGACACCGTCGGCGCCGGCGACAGCTTCGACGCCGGCTTGATCGCCGCCCTGCTCGCCGGCGAACCCCTCGCCAGAGCCCTCGATTTCGCCGCCGCGTGCGGCGCCCTGTCCACCCGAGCAACCGGCGGCACCGCCGCCCAACCCACCCGGGACGAGGCGCTGGACGCGCTCGCCCGCAACGGAAAGAACCAGTGATGACCCGCACCAAGATCGTCTTCGTCGGCGCCGGCAGCGTCGTGTTCACCCAGGGCCTGTTGGCGGACCTGTTCGCCTTCCCGGAACTGAAGGACGCGCACATAGCGCTGCACGACATCGACCCCGAACGCCTGGCCACCGCGCGGGGCGCGGCCCGGCTGATCGCCGACGACCGGGGCGCGAGCCCGCGGATCACCGCGCACGCCGACCGTCGCGAGGCGCTGGCCGGCGCCCACTTCGTGATCAACATCATCCAGGTCGGCATGCGCGAGGCCACCCGGACCGACTTCGACGTACCCGCGGGCTACGGCCTGCGGCAGACCATCGGCGACACGCTCGGCATCGGTGGCATCTTCCGCGCGCTGCGCACCTTCCCGGTGTTGCGCGCGCTGGGCGAGGACATCACCGAACTGTGCCCGGACGCCTGGCTGCTCAACTACACCAACCCGATGGCGATGAACGTCGGCTACCTCCGGCGCGCCACCGGCCTGACCCGCGTGGTCGGCCTGTGCCACTCCGTCTACTGGACCATGCAGGGCCTGGCCGAACTGGTGGGCGTGCCCTACGAGGAGGTCGACTACCTCGCGGCCGGCGTCAACCACCAGGCGTGGGTGTTGCGCTTCGAACACGCCGGCGCCGACCTGTACCCGAAACTGGACGCGCTGATCGCCCGGGACGAGCAACTGCGACGCCGGGTACGGGTGGACATGTATCGCCGGCTCGGCTACTACCCGACCGAGACCAGCGAGCACTCCAGCGAGTACGTGCCGTGGTACCTGGGCCACGACAGTGAGATCAGCCGACTGCGGCTGCCCGTCGGGGCCTACCTCGACATCGTCGACGAGAACGTCGCGGCCTACGAGAGCACCCGCGCCGCACTCGCCGCCGGGCGGCCGGTGCCGGTCGAGTCGACCATGGAGTACGCCCCGCAGATCATCCACAGCATCACCACCGGCACCCCGCGCACGGTCTACGGCAACGTGCCCAACCAGGGCCTGATCGACAACCTCCCTGCCGACGGTGTGGTCGAAGTCCCGTGCCTGGTGGACAGGTTGGGCGTACAACCGACCCGAGTCGGCGCGCTGCCCGCGCAGTTGGCCGCCCTCAACCGCACCTACCTGAGCGTCAACGACCTGGTGGTGCGCGCCGCGTTGGAGGACGACCCCCGGCACATCCGCCACGCCGCGATGATCGACCCGGCCACCGCCGCGGTATTGCCCGTCGAACGCATCTGGGACCTGTGCGACGACCTGGTCCGCGCACACGGCGACCTGCTCCAGCCGGCTCTGCGCACCACGCTCGGCCACTGAGACCCGGTCGTCGACGTGGCGCCGGTCGCCGCGCGCGAGGCGGTGGCCGCCGCGGTGGCGGCCACCGTGTCGCCGCGGGCGGGCGCGGGCGGTCGTCGGCCGGCGCCGCGTGACCCGGCGGTCCCGTGACCCGGTGGTCCTCGCGGCTCAGTAGTCCTCGTGCGCGTACGGCAGCAGGTCCGTGCGCAGCGCCGCGTCCAGGCGGTGCGCCGCGCCGGGTGTGGTCTCGGTGACCAGTCCGGCCGCCACCAGCCGGCGGATCGGCGTGCCGCCCAGGTAGCAGGTGGCCAACTCCCGTACGTCCAGGGCCAGATCGGGTGCGGCGTCGGTGGCGGTGTAGGTCGCCCCGGTCGGGTCGGCGGTGAGCCGGAAGCGGCCCTGGTTCGCGGGGAGCGCGGCATCGCGCACGTCCAGGACCAGGTCCACCGGCGCCGCCCAGGACCGCGCGGTCAGCGCGGTACGCACGTCGACCAGGCGCAACCGCAGCGCCGGATACTGCCTGGTCACCCGCACCTGATGGCGATCCCCGGCGAACTGCAGCAGCGGGTCGTCGAGCGGCCGGGCCCAGGCGACCACCTTGTCGATCAGGTCGATCGAGACGAGAAAGGCCCACAACGCGGCGGCCACCGGGGCGTCCTGCGCCTCCAGTTCGAATACCTGGAGCACGTTGGCCGAGCCGGCGGGCCCCTTGACCTCCTCCACCCGGTAGACGACGTAGCCGGCCGGGGTCTCGCCCCGCTCGCCGAGCGCGACGACCCGGATCGGCTCCTCGTCCTCGTCGTCGAGGAGCACCATGGTGCGCCACCACTGCTCGTCCCGGTCCAGCCGCCCGCCCCGCCTGCCCCGCACCGCCGCGTAGACCGGACCGAGCAGGCCCGGCGCCTTGGCCGGGTCCACCAGCCGCAACGGCCGGGGGTCGGGCGTGATGCGCAGGTCGAGCGGCCGGCGGGCGTCGATCTCGACGCTGCACCCGAGGGTTCCGTCGCCGTAGCCGAATCGGCCGTAGATCGTGTCCTCGGAGGCCCACAGGCAGGACAGCGGCTGGTCGAGTTCGGCGCACCTGCGCCACTGTTCCGCGATCATCCGGGTCAGCAGTCCGCGCCTGCGGTGGGTGGGTGCCACGGCGACGTAGTCGAGCCCGGCGCACGGTAGTTCGCCACCGGGCACGGTCAGCTTGAAGCGGTGCGCGACAACGGTGCCGACGAGGGCGTCGTCCTCGTAGGCGCCGATACGCCCGCAAACGCGCAGCCTGTCCCGGTGTTGTTTGCGTTCGTCGGCCGAGTCCGCCTCGTGGAAGGCCAGATCGGCGAGGTCCACGATGCGATCCACCTGCGACTTGGGGATTTCTCGGATGTCGAGGGTCACCCTCGCGACGCTAGCCGGGTCGGGTACGCCGCGCATCGCGTTTTTTGCGGGCCCGCGCGGCCCGGCCCCGGCTCATCCCCCACTTGAGGGATGGGCCGGGACCCTCGCACACACGATCGTCGTCGACACAGTCACCCGCGGATCCGAGAACGGTCGGCCGCGGGCCCGAAACGGAAAAGGAGCGGTCATGCGGCTGCGTTTGATCGTCCTGGCCGTCGGCACCTTCGCCATGGGGGTCGACACGTTCGTCATCGCGCCGATCCTGGGGCCGATGGCCGACGACCTCGATGTGTCCCGAACCGCGGCGGGGTGGCTGATCACCGCGTTCGCACTCGCCTACGCCCTGGGCGGCCCGGTACTCGCCGCCGCCGTCGGACACCGGGCGCCACGCGGCCTGTTGCTCGGCGGCCTCGCGGTCTTCGCCGTCGGCAACGCCCTGAACGCGGTCGCCGGCGACTACGGCCTCGCGATGATCGGTCGTGCGCTCGCCGGCGCCGGCGCCTCGCTCTACACCGTCAACGCCCTGGCGGTGGCCCGGGCCACCGCGCCGCCGGGGCGGGAGGGACGGGCCACCTCGGTGGTCGTCGGCGGCCTGACCACCGCGATCGTGCTCGGTCTGCCGCTCGGCGCCTGGCTCGGCTCGACCACCGGCTGGCGCGTGGCGCTGTGGCTGATCGTCGGCCTGGCCGCGGTGGCCGGCGCGGGCATCGCCGCGGTGGTCCCCGACCTGCCGGGGCTGCCGCGCCGGACGCTGCGCGAACGCGTCGCGCCGCTCACGGACTTCCGGGTCGTGGTGATCCTCACCGCCACCCTGCTGTGCCTGACCACCAGCTGGACCGTATACACCTACTTCGACAAGGTGACCCGGCCGGCCACCGACGGCGACGCCGGGCGCACGTCGCTGATCCTGCTGACCTTCGGCGTCGGCGCGGTCTGCGGGAACTTCCTCGTCGGCCGCCTGGCCGACCGCTTCGGCCCCGCCCGCACCATCGTGGTCGCCGCCCCGCTGCTCACCGCGGTCGCCGCCTTGGTGCCGGTGCTGTCCAGCTCGATGGCCGCGGCCTGTGTCGTGGTGCCGCTGTGGGGGCTGCTGCACTGGATGATCAACGTCCCGCAGCAGTTGCGGGTCACCGCCGCCGCCCCGGACGCGGTCCCGCTGGTCCTCGGCCTGCACCAGAGCACCATCTACCTCGGGATCAGCGCGGGCGGCGCGGCCGGTGCGGCGGGCTTCGCACTCGGTGGCCGCGCGGGCATCGGGTGGGCGGCGCTGGCCACGGGCGTGGTCGCGCTGGCCGTGCTGGCCTGGTCGTTGCGGGTCGGGTCGGGGCCCGGGGACGAACTCCGCTCCGCCCCGGCCGGGGTGCCGGCGACGTCGGGCTGAGCCCGGGTCCGGAACCACCCGTACGGCCCCGTTCCGGCGAGGCCGTACGGGTGTCGCGCCGGCCATCCGCGAGAGCCGGACAGAGCCGGGTAAGGGTTATAGTCTTTCTTCACCGGTTACTTCGGCGAAAGGCAACATGTGCGCGTCCCGATGACCGACTACGTCGCCGGCGCGGCCTTCGCGTCCGACCTGGTCAATACCTCGCCCACCGTGCGCGCCGACACCGGCGACGCGCTCCCCGATCCGGCCGCCTTGGCGGGCCTCCTGACCGGGCACGACCTGCGGCTCGACGCCCTGGCGGGCAAGGGCGCGCCCACCGACGAGGACCTCCACGCGGTTCGGCTGCTGCGCCGGGAGGTGCGCGGTGTCGTCGAGACCGAGACGGCGGAGCAGGCCGTCGCGGGCTCCGGCGTGCTCGTCGCCCGGGCCGGGCTCGCCCCCGTCCTGGACCGGGCGGCCGACGGCGGCTGGCAGTGGTACGTCCCGACCGCGCCGGGGGCGTCGCTCGCCGACGAACTCGCCGCGTTCGTCGCGGTCGGGTTGTTCGGCGCCGTCCGCGCCCTCGGCCACGACCGTTTCCGCGCGTGCGCCGGCCCCCACTGTCGCGGCGTGTTCGTCGACACCAGCCGGGCCGGCCGGCGCCGCTACTGCCTGCCGGATCTGTGCGGCAACCGGGTCAACGTGGCCAACCACCGGGCCCGGCGGCAGCGGGCGGGGGTGGCCCGATGAGCGCCACGATCGAACATCCGCCCCTGACCGGCGCGCTCCGCCTCCCCGACGGGGCCTGGATCCGGGCGCGCGGGCTGCGCCGTCCGCGGCCGGCGGGTCCGACGCCCGACTTCGGCCTCTATCTCGGCGACGAGCGGTTGCGCCGCCGCCACGACGCGGTGCTGACGTGGCCGCACGTCTGGCTCGACTGGCCCGACTTCCGGCTGCCGCGCGACCGGGAGGGGGCGGTCCGGGAGATCCGCGCACTGCACGAACGGGTCCGCGCGGGCGAGGCGGTCGAGGTCGCCTGTGGGGGCGGCATCGGACGTACCGGCACCGTCGTCGCGTGTCTGGCCATACGCGCCGGCATCGCCCCCGCGGACGCCGTCGCCTGGGCCCGCGAACACCACCACCGCCGGGCCGTCGAGACACCGTGGCAACGCCGCTGGGCACGCCGCTTCCCGACGGACGACTGCGTGTCGCGCTAGAGGTAGTCGTCCAACCGGGCCAGGGCGAAGCCCTGGGCGGTGGCCGTGTCGACGACGCGGCGCAACATCTGGGCCATGTCGCCCTTCCACTGCCCGGGGCCCCGGAAGTGGGTGAGGATGATGTCGCCCGGCTTGAGCCGGTGGTCGTAGCGATACTCGATCCGGTCCGGGAACGCCTCCTCGTTCCAGATCGGGAGCGCCACGATCCCGCACGATCGCGCCGCACGCAGCGTGTCCTCGTTGAACTCCCCGTACGGCGGCCGGAACAGCCGCGACGCGACGCCGATCTCGCGCTCGGCGGCCTCCTGTTCCCCGCAGATCTCCTGCTGCTGACGCGCGTAGCCGAGTTTCCGCATGTCCAAATGGTTCACCGTGTGGTTGTTCACCGCGACACCCTGCTCGTGCAGGCCCCGGAAGTAGCCCCAGCCGCCACGAGCCAGATAGCCGCTGACGAACGCGCTGAACGGCACGCCCAGTTCGCGGGCCATGCGGGCGAACTCCGGGTCCTTCTCCGCGCCGTCGTCGACGGTGAGGAAGACCACCCGGTCCTCGGTGGGCACCCGGTGCACCACCGGCGGCAGATCGCCGTAGCGGGTCACGCCGGGACCCGACTTCAGCACGGGGCGTGTGGCCGGCGGCGCGGGGGCCGCGATCGGCGCCCCCGCCAGGCCCCACTTCCGCGCGGCGGCGGCCCGACTGGCCGCGATCCGGGCGGCCTCCTGCTGCTCCGCACCCAGCCGGGCGGCCCGGATCCGCGCGTCGGCCTGCTCCCGGACGGCGTCCGGAACCGGCGCGGCGGGCGCGTTCGCCGCCGCGATCGGCTGTCCCGGCCTGGTCCGCGGCGTGCCGGCGTCCTCGTCCGCGCACCCCGAACCCGCCAGGCAGGCACACAGGCCGAGCGCGACACCCCATCGGGTGAGCGCGCGCCACGACGGGGACCTCATCGCATCCACACAGCTCATGGCGCCCCTTGTTGCCCGCTCCCGCCGACTTCGAACCCGGACGTTTGTTCGCCTCGCATGCCTCCGCACCTCGCACTGCCGAACGAACGAGGCCCGGAGCGATCCGCCCCGTGACGGCACGCGAGCCGGTCACCACTAGGTTTCGGATCATGGACGCGACTGCGGACGACGCGATGGTCCCCCTCCCCGCCGGACGGGTCACCCTGTCCGATCGGCGCACGCGACGCAGCTGGTCGGTCGATGTCGCGCCGTTTCGGATGGCGGTGTTCCCGGTCACCCAGGCGCGGTACGCGCGGGTCACCGGCGAGCGCCCGAGTGCCGCCTTCGGGGACCGGCTACCGGTCGAGGGCGTGTCCTGGTACGACGCGGTGCGCTTTTGCAACGCGCTGTCCACATACGAGGGCCTCACCCCGGCGTACCACCTCGCGGCGGGCGGGGAGCGGGTCGCCTGGGACGCCTCGACCGACGGCTACCGACTGCCCACCGAGGCCGAGTGGGAGTACGCCTGCCGCGCCGGAACCACCGGCCCGCATCACGGCCCGCTCGACGACATCGCCTGGTATCGCGCCAACTCGGCGGAGCGTATCCACGACGTGGGCGGCAAGCAGCCCAATCCGTGGGGCCTGCACGACATGCTCGGCAACGTCTGGGACTGGTGTTGGGACGTGTACGACGCCGAAGTCTACGGCGAGTACCGGGTGTTGCGCGGTGGCGGCTGGTTCGACGAACACTGGAGCCTGCGCGCCGGCGCCCGTCGGCGCAGCCATCCGAGCTACCGCGTCGACGATGTGGGATTCCGCGTGGCCCGCTCGATCCTGCCCTGAGCGGGCGACCACGTCGCGACTGCCCCGCACGGCCGGCCTCGCGGGGCCGATGGGGGCGGCCCGGCGGGCGGACGGGGGGCCGGACGCCGGGCCGCGGCGGGCCCGGCCACGGGGGGAGCCGGCACCCACTCGCACCACTTTCCGCCCCGGCACCGGTGCCGCACAAGCCCGAACACGCCGACACCGAAGGATAGCCGGCCGACGCACGCCGTGGGAGCGCGCTCATCCGCGTCCGGCGCACCCCGGCGTGCGCCCGGCCCGGGTATGGCCGATTCCATGCCCTCGTCCGAACCCCGCCGGCACCTGAACCCGGACCGGGACCGGGGCCGGGTCCTCGTCGTGCCCGCGCCGCCCCCGCCCATCCCGCCCGAACAAGCGTGCCCCTCCGGGTGGTTGACAGTGGAACCGAGATCACCTCTATTATTCTATCCGGAATCATATACGTTCCGAGATGGCATCGCCGATCCGGCGGGCGGTACCAGGCACGAAGGGCGGTGGCGAGTGACGCAGGACGCGGTGACCGCATCGACGGGACGGCGGCCCGGCAAGGTGCTGGCCGTACACCTGAACTACCCCTCCCGCGCCCGCCAACGCGGCCGTGTCCCCGAGCACGCCTCCTACTTCCTCAAACCCGGCAGCTCGCTCACCGGATCCGGCCGCGTCGAGCGCCCGGCGGGCGTCGAGCTGCTGGGCTTCGAGGGCGAGATCGCCCTGGTCGTCGGCCGCGCCGCGCATCGGGTGGCGCCGGCCGATGCCTGGGCGCACATCGGCTGGGTCACCGCCGCCAACGACCTCGGTCTGTACGACCTGCGGCACGCGGACAAAGGCGCCAACGTGCGTTCCAAGGGCGGCGACGGCTTCACCCCGCTGGGGCCCACCCTGCTGCCCGCGGCCGAGCTGCGTCCCGAAGCGCTGCGGGTACGCACCTGGCTGGACGGCGAGTTGGTCCAGGAGGACACCACCGCGACCCTGCTCTTCGACTTCGCCCACCTGATCGCGGACCTGTCCCGGCTGCTCACCCTGGAGGTGGGCGACGTGATCCTGACCGGCACCCCGGCCGGCGCCGGCGTGGCCGAAATCGGCCAACGCGTCGAGGTCGAGGTGGACAGCCTCGACGACCCGACCCGGTGCACCGGCCCGCTGCGCACCGACGTGGTCGCCGGCCCCGCGCTCGCCGGCTGGGGCGCCCCGCCGCGCGTCGACCCGGCCACCCGCGCCGACGCCCACGGCACCGCGCCCGACCTCGCGCTGACCGACGACCTGCGCACCCGGCTCGGTCGGGTCGCGGTGGCCACGCTCAGCGTGCAGTTGCGTGCCCGCGGCTTCGACACCGTCTCCATCGACGGCGTGCGTCCGCTCACCCCGGGCACCCGCCTGGTCGGCACCGCCCGCACCCTGCGCTATATCCCGTTCCGCAAGGACCTGTTCGCCGCCCACGGCAACGGCCACACCGCGCAAAAGCGTGCCGTAGACAACCTCGAACCCGGTCAGGTCCTGGTGATGGAGGCGCGCGGCGTGGACACCGCCGGCACCCTCGGCGACATCCTGGCCCTGCGCGCCCGCACGCTCGGCGCCGCCGGGATCGTCACCGACGGCGCGGTCCGCGACAGCGCCGCCGTCGCCGCCCTGGGCCTGCCCGTACTGGCCGCCGCCGCCCACCCCGCCGTGCTCGGCCGTCGGCACGTGCCCTGGGACGTCGACGTCACCGTCTCCTGCGGCGGCGCCACCGTACAGGTCGGCGACGTCGTGGTCGCCGACGACGACGGCGCCGTGGTGATCCCGCCCGCCCTGGTGACGGAGGTCCTGGCCGCCGCCGAGGAGCAGGAGGCGCGCGAGCGCTTCATCACCGAACAGGTCGCCCGGGGCGCCGCGTTGGCCGGCCTGTACCCCATCGGCCCCGACTGGGAGCCCGCCTACCGCGCCTGGCGGGCCGCGCTGCCGCCCACCCACGACCCGGCTTCGCCCATCACCCGCGAGGAGTACCGATGAAGTACCGCGCCGACCCGTCCCTGATCCGCGGCTCGATCGCGCCGCTGGTCACCCCCTTCACCGCCGACGGCGCGCTCGACACCGCCACGCTGCGCCGTCTGGTGCGCTGGCAGCTCGCGGCCGGCTCGCACGGGATCTCGCTCGGCGGCTCGACCGGCGAACCGTCCGCGCAGACCCTGGCCGAGCGGGCCGAGGCGATCCGGGTGGTCGCCGACGAACTGGGCGACCGGGCCCCGTTTTTGCCGGGCACCGGGTCGGCCAAACTGGAGGAGACGCTCGAGTTGACCGGCATCGCCCGGGACGCGGGCGCCGACGCGGTGCTGGTGATCACGCCCTACTACGCGCGCCCCACCCAGGACGCGCTGTTCTCCTGGTACTCCACCGTCGCCCGCGAATACCCCGACCTGCCGGTGGTGATCTACAACGTGCCGAGCCGCACGGCGGTGGACATCGATCCGCAGACCGTGGCCCGGCTCTTCCGCGCGCACGAGAACATCGTCGGTATCAAGGAGACCACCAGGGACTTCGAGCACTTCTCCCGGGTGATGGAGGCGGCCGGCCCCGAACTCCTGGTCTGGTCCGGCATCGAACTCCTGTGCCTGCCCGTGCTGACCCTCGGCGGCGCGGGCTTCGTCTCCGCGCTCGCCAACATCGCGCCCGCCGCGGTGGCCGAGATGTACGAGGCGTATCAGCAGGGCGACCTCGGTCGGGCCCGCGAACTGCACTACGCCGTACAGCCTTTGGTGGACCTGCTGTTCGTGGAGACCAACCCGGCGCCGGCGAAGTGGCTGATGCACCGGCGCGGCCTGCTCGGCTCCGACCTGGTGCGCCCCCCGCTGCTGCCGCTGTCCGAATCCGGCCGAACCACCGTATCCGCCCTCGCGCAGAGCCGGTTCGACCTGCTGACCGACCCCGCCCTTGGAGAGTCCGCATGAGCACCACCACGACGACGCCCGTCGAGCCCGCCGAGGTGCCCGCCGGGCTGCCCACCCGGCTGCGTCACTTCATCGACGGCCGGCACGTCGACTCCCTGGACGGCGCCACGTTCGAGGTCTGCGCCCCGGCGTCGAACCTTCCCTACGCCACCGCCGCCGCGGGCAAGGCCGCCGACGTGGCCGCCGCGGTGGCCGCCGCCCGGCGCGCGTTCACCACCGGACCGTGGCCGCGACTGCCCGCCGGGGAACGGGCCGTGGTGCTCAATCGCATCGCCGACGAGGTCGAGCGACGCGATGCGCGGCTGGCCGAACTGGAGACCTTCGACACCGGCCTGCCGATCACCCAGGCGCTCGGCCAGGCGCGGCGCGCCGCCGAGAACTTCCGCTTCTTCGCGGATCTGATCGTCGGTCAGACCGACGAGGCGTATCAGGTGCCGGGCCGCCAGCTCAACTACGTGCACCGCCGACCGGTCGGCGTCGCCGGACTGATCACGCCGTGGAACACGCCGTTCATGCTGGAGTCGTGGAAGCTGGCGCCGGCCCTGGCGGCCGGCTGCACCGTGGTACTCAAGCCCGCCGAATTCACCCCGCTGTCCGCGTCGTTGTGGGCCGACATCGTCACCGAGGCGGGCCTGCCCCGAGGTGTGTTCAACCTGGTCGGCGGGATCGGCGAGGAGGCGGGCGCGGCGCTGGTCGAGCACCCCGACGTGCCGCTGATCTCGTTCACCGGGGAGACCACCACCGGGCGCACCATCTTCGCCGCCGCCGCCCGACACCTGAAAGGGTTGTCGATGGAACTGGGCGGCAAGTCACCGGTGATCGTCTTCGCCGACGCCGACCTGGACGACGCGATCGACGCCGCGCTGTTCGGCGTGTTCTCGCTCAACGGCGAACGCTGCACGGCGGGTTCGCGGATCCTGGTCGAGCGCGGGGTGTACGAGGAGTTCGTCGAGCGCTTCGCCGCGCGGGCCGAGCGGATCGTGGTCGGCCCTCCGGCGGATCCGGCCACCGAGGTCGGCGCGCTGGTGCATCCGGAGCACTACGAACGGGTGTTGGCGTATGTCGAGGTGGGTCGCACCGAGGCGCGCCTGGTCGCCGGCGGCGCTCGCCCGGCACATCTGCCGACGGGCAACTACCTCGCGCCCACGGTGTTTCGCGACGTGCCGGCCGATGCCAGGATCTTCCGGGAGGAGATCTTCGGCCCCGTCGTGGCGCTGACCCCGTTCGACGACGAGGCGCACGCGGTGGAGCTGGCCAACGCGGTCGACTACGGCCTGGCCGGTTACGTGTGGACCAACGACATCCGCCGCGCCCACCGGGTGGCACACCGGGTCGAGTCCGGAATGGTGTGGATCAACTCGCACAACGTGCGGGACCTGCGCACCCCCTTCGGCGGGATCAAGGCCTCCGGCCTGGGCCACGAGGGCGGCCATCGCTCGATCGACTTCTACACCACGCAGCAGGCGGTACATGTGGCCATGGCGCCGCTGCACACCGCCCGGTTCGGCGCCGCGTGACGATCGGGGAACCTCACGCGATCCGGCCGGCGGTTCGTCGTCGGCCGTATCCGCGCAGGTCGCTCGCTTGCTAGGTTCCGCACAGCTCTCGAAACCGGTTCCGCAACACTTCCGGACACCGGTCGCCGCACCACCTCTCGAACCGAACAGCGCGTCGAACAGGAGGAGAGCCCGATGCCCACTCCCGCCGTTCCGCCCCCGTCCCCGGTGCCCGCCGTCCGCCCCGGCACCCCCGCCCCCGTGCCCGAGCCGGGGGCGATACCCCCGCCCGACATCGTCCGGGCCGCCTACGCCGAGCTTGTCGTCACCGACCCCGCCGCGTCCCGGGAGTTCTACGTCGACCTGCTCGGCCTGGTGGTCACCCACGAGGACGAGGACGCGGTGTACCTGCGCGCCTTCGAGGAGTACCTGCACCACTCGCTGGTGCTGCGCCGCGGCGAGAGCCCGGCACTGGCCGCGCTCGCGTACCGGGTGCGCTCGCCCGGGGAGGTCGACGCGGCCGAGCGCTATTACCGGGCCCTGGGCGTACCCGTGGAGCGCCGCGCGGCGGGCGCCACCCGGGGGATCGGCCCGGCGGTTCGGGTGCTGGACCCGCTGGGGTTCCCGCTGGAGTTCTTCTACGCGGCCGAGCATGTGCCGCGCCTGCACCAGAGCTACGACCTGCACGGCGCGGGCGCGATCGCCCGGCTCGACCACTTCAACATCGTGGTGCCGGACGTGGCACGGGCCGAGCGCTACTACCGCGACCTGGGCTTTCGGGTAACCGAGGACATCCGGGGCGCGGACGACACGTTGTACGCGTCCTGGCTGCACCGCAAGGACACGGTGCACGACATCGCGCTGACCGGAGGCGACGGTCCACGGCTGCACCACATCGCGTTCAGCACCCACGAACGCGGCCAGGTGCTGCATGTATGCGATCTGCTGGGCGCCCGGCGCCGGTCGGCGCACATCGAGCGTGGTCCGGGGCGGCACGGGGTGTCCAACGCGTTCTACGTGTACGTGCGTGATCCGGACCTGCACCGCGTGGAGATCTACACCACCGACTACTACACCGGGGACCCCGACCACCCGGTGCTGTCCTGGGACGTGCGGGACAACCAGCGGCGCGACTGGTGGGGCAATCCGGTGGTGCCGTCCTGGTACGCGGAGGCGTCCACCGTGCTGGACCTGGCCGGGAAACCGCAGCCGGTGTTCGCTCGGGAGGAGAACCACGAGGCGGAGGTGACGGTCGGCGCCGACGGCTTCTCGTTCGCGCGCGACACATCATCGCAGGTGGGGTCCCCACCGTGAGCATCCATCCCTGGTGTAAGATCCGAAATCGTATCCGAAATAGTCGAGTGGAGAAGTAGGATGCGCACACGGCAGCCCCTCGCCGTCACCACCTATCCGAGCGTCGGTCCCTCCGAAGACGTCGGGGAGTCCGAGCAACCCCCGGTGCTGCTCGTGCACGGATTCTGTTCCGACGCCCGCCGCTCCTGGTTGGAGACGGGCATGGTGACGGCACTGATCGACGCCGGCCGCACCGTCATCGCGCCGGACCTGCGCGGACACGGCGCGAGTCCGGCCCCGACGAGCGGCGAGGAGGCGGACGCGAACACCACCGTCGACGATCTGCTCGCCGTGCTCGACGCGTACGGCGCGGACCGGGTCGACATCATCGCCTACTCCCTCGGCGCCCGGCTGGTCTGGGCATTGGCCGAACGCGCGCCGGAGCGGGTGGGCCGCGTGGCGTTCGGCGGCATGAGCCCGATCGAGCCGTTCGCCGCCGTGGACGTCGCGGAGCTGCGCCGGGTCGTACGCGGCGAGGCGACCGCCGCCGATCCGCTCACCGGGATGATCGCGGGTGTGATCCGCGCCGAGGGCGACCGCGCCGACGGGCTGGTCACGTGTGTCGAGGGCCTGCGAAGCACACCGTTCGAGCCCACGCCGTGGGCCGGCCGCACCCCGCCGTGGTTCG
Source organism: Embleya sp. NPDC056575 (assembly GCF_042793325.1). Classification (NCBI taxonomy): domain Bacteria; kingdom Bacillati; phylum Actinomycetota; class Actinomycetes; order Kitasatosporales; family Streptomycetaceae; genus Embleya; species Embleya sp. NPDC056575. Next base: position 76,956 of record NZ_JBHTVA010000028.1, on the reverse strand, counting down.
TGGTCGGCACCGACGACCCGATGACGCGGGACATCGACGCGCTGGTCGCCGCGGCCGCCGGATCACGCATGGTCGTGGTGGCCGGCGACCACCACGGCGTCCTGGTCAACCCCGAGTTCCAGGGTTTGGCCGTGTCGGTCGTCGGCCGCTGACCCACCCGCCGCATACCGCGCCGCACCGGAGGACACCGGGCCGGGACACCGTGTCCCGGCCCGCGACCGTGTCCGGTCGAGACTGAGGAGACCGTAGTTGAGCCCCGCAAAGGCAACCGCCGCGAGCAAGGCGTCGAAGTCGTCCAAGTCGGAGATGTGTTACGAGCTGCTGCGCGGCCGGATCCTGGACGGCACCTACGGCCCCGGGTACCGGCTGGTGTTCGACCAGCTCGCCCGCGAGGCGGGAGTGAGCACCATCCCGCTGCGCGAGGCGGTGCGCCGGCTCCAGTCCGACGGCCTGGTGGAGATCGTCCGCAACGTCGGCGCCCGAGTGGCCGTGTTCGACCGCTCGCAGGTCGAGCACTCGCTCAACGTGCTGGCCCGCCTCGAGGGCTACGCGACGGCGATCTCGGCGCCGCTGATGAGCCCCGAGAACATCGCCGAGGCGAGGGCGATCAACGACCGGATGATCGAGGCGCTGGCCGATTTCGACCCGACCGCGTTCACCGCGCTCAACCGAAGGTTCCATTTCTCGCTCTACGCGCATTGCCCCGATCGGCACCTGAACGCGCTGCTCGAATCCGAGTGGGCCCGCCTGGACCACATGCGCCGCTCGACGTTCACCTACGTCCCCGGCCGGGCCCGCACCTCGGTGCGCGAACACGAGCACCTGCTCGACCTGATCGGAGCCGGCGCCGACCCCGGGGAGATCGAACGCGCGGCCTGCGCCCACAAGATCGCCACCGCGGCGGCCCTGCACCAGGCCAAGACCGGGACGCCGTAGCGGGGGCCGAAGCCCCGGTCGAACCGGCCGCGGGGCGCCGAAAGCCCCGGCCGGTTCGGCCGGGGCCCGGGTACGCCGGCCGCGGCCGGAGCGAGGTCGCGCCGTCAGCCGACCTTGCGCCCGAAGCGCAACTTCCATGGCGTCAGGGCGGATTCGATCTGCACGGCCAGGCTCATCTTTGACGCGCCCTCGGCCCGTTCCTCGAAGCGGATCGGCACCTCGACGATCCGCAGCCCGCGCTTGACCGTGCGGTGGTTCATCTCGACCTGGAACGAGTACCCGTTGCTGTGGATCGACGGCAGGTCGATCGCCCGCAGCGCCGACGCCCGCCACGCCTTGAACCCGGCGGTGGCGTCCTTCACGCCCAGCCGCAGGATGGCGTTGACGTAGTGGTTCGCCCACGTCGACAGGAGCTTGCGGTACCAGGCCCACTCCGCGGCGGTCGAGCCCCCGCGCACGTACCGCGAGCCGATCACCACGGCGGCGTCGCCGGTGCGCAGCGTGTCGAGCATGGTCGGGATCACCGAGACGGGGTGCGAGAGGTCGGCGTCCATCTGGATCACCACGTCGGCGCCCTCGTCCAGCGCGCGGGTGATCCCGGCGACGTAGGCGCGGCCCAGCCCGTCCTTCTCCTTGCGGTGCAACACCCCGACGAACCCCGAGGACTCCGTGGCGAGCTTGTCCGCCACCTCGCCGGTCCCGTCGGGCGAGTTGTCGTCCACCACGAGCACGTGCAGGTTCGGCAGGCCCGACTCCGCGAGCAGGCCGACCAGAACGGGCAGGTTCTCCCGCTCGTTGTAGGTGGGAACGACGACGACGATCCTCGCGAAGGTCTCTACCACGATCCGGTTCCCGCGCGATCTCCCGGAACATCGCGCGGCGGCGCCCAGGCGCCGGCGGACGACAGGTCTGTATGCATGAGGCGCGAGTCTATCCGCGCACGGGCGCCCGCCGTCCGCACCCGGGCGGCGTGTCCGCCCGCGTGCGGCCGGCCGCACGGCGACCGGGGGCGGTAACCGGTCGCCGTGGCCGGGCTCAGACCAGCAGTTGGCCGCCGTCGACCTGGACGATCGTGCCGGTGATGTGCGCGGCGGCGGGTGAGGCCAGGAACACCGCGAGCGGGGCGACGTCCTCGGGGACCGCGATGCGGCCGAGCGGGATCCGGGACTCCCACGCCCGCCGGGCCTGCGGGTCGTCCATCAGGCCGGCCGTCATCGGGGTGTGCACCGGACCGGGCGCCACGCCGTTGACCCGGATGCGGTGCGGGGCCAGTTCGATCGCGCCGGTGCGGGTGAGCGCGTCCACCGCGGCCTTGGTGGCCTCGTAGTGGCCGAGACCCGCCGTGGGTTGCCGGGCGCCGATCGAGCTGATGTTGACGATCGCCCCGCCCGTGTCCTCGGCGATCATCCGGCGGGCCGCCGCCGCGGTGACGGTGAACGTACCGCGCAGGTTGACCGCCACCACGGTGTCGAACACCTCGATCGGCAGGTCCACCAGGAGTCCGCCGCCGGCGACCAGGCCGGCGTTGTTGACCAGGACCGCGAGCGGGCCCACCTCCGCGAGCACCCGATCCAGGGCCGCGGCCACCGACGCGGGGTCGGTGATGTCCATCGCGACCGCGGTGCCGCCGATCTCCCCGGCCACCTTGTCGGCCGCGGCGGCGTCGATGTCGGCGATCACGACCCGGTCGCCGCCCTCGGCGAAGGCCCGGGCGACGGCCGCGCCGATCCCGCTCGCGCCGCCGGTGACCACGACCACGCGGCCCGGCCGCGCGTCCGGGGCGGTCATCGGGCCTCCGCCACGATCACCCGGGGGCTGCCCGGCAGTTCGAGCACATCCACCGGATGCCAGCCGGCCTCGACGAGCCATTCCTCGACCTCGGCCCGCGGATACACCGTGGTGCCGTCGATGACCAGGTACTCCCCGGCGTGCAGCGTGTCGATCAGGCGCGGCGTCCCGGTCGGCTCCAGGAAGAAGTCGAGCAGCAGCAGCCGGGCCCCGGGCTCGGCGGCCTTGCGCGCCGCCGCCACGATCCGCCGATTGTGCTCGGTGTCGAAGCGGTGCACCACGTGTTCGAGCAGCACCAGGTCGAAACCCGTGGGCACCTCGCCGGACAGCGGATCGCCGCCGACGACCTCGACCCGGTCCTCGACGCCGGCGGCGGCGAGGGTGTTCTCCGCGTGCCCGACGAGGTCGCCGTCGGACATGAACGTCGCGGTCAGCTCGGGGTGTGCGCGCAACGCCTCGGCCAGGAACGAGCCGGACAGCCCGGCCAGGTCCAGCACCCGCCGGTGGCCGCCGAAGTCGTAGCACCGCACCAGCATCGCCGCGTGCAGCGCGTTGTAGGTCATCACGCCGCCGAGGAAGGTGCCGAGCCGGTCGCCGCCGAGGTCCAGCGGGGCGGGGCGGGCGGTGCGCGAGGTCTCGCCGAAGCCGAGCCAGTGCGGGTAGCTGACGCCGTCGAGGAAGGTCAGGAACGGGCGCAGGTCCACGCCCTCCCCCGACCCGGCAAGATGGTGCGCGGTGGCGGGCGAGTTGGCGTAGCCGGCGTCGCCGCGCTCCAGCAGGCCCAGGCCCACCATGGTGTCGGCCAGGATCAGTGCGGTCCGCGAGGGCAGTCCGGTGCGGGCGACGATCTCGTCGAGCGGCGCGGGGCCGTCGGCCAGGGCCGCGAACAGTCCGGCCTCGCCGGCCGCGAACAGCTGCTTGGCGGCCATGTATCCGATCGCGACGTCGACGATGGGGGCCGGATCGACCGCGGCCCGGGCGTCCGAGGGAACTGGCATGCGGATCTCCTCGAGGGCAGGAAGTTGGTATCTGGAATGCTATATGATTACCGATGCCATCAACAATGTCATCTTCGTGGAGGACTCGTGACGCGCTCCCCCGGCAGCAGCCCCGTGCCCCGTCGTCGCCTCGGCGCGCACGGCCCCGACGTACCGGTCCTGGGCCTGGGCTCGTGGAACACGTGGGACCGGATGCGTCCCGCCGACGCCGTCGCGCTGATCCTGGACGCGCTGGAGCACGGCGTGGAGTTGTTCGACGTCGCGCACTACGACATGGGCCCGCACGCGGAGAACGCCCGCACGGACCTGATCTTCGGGGAGGCGATCCGCGAGGCGGGCGTGGCCCGCGAGGACTGGTTGTTGTGCGGCAAGCTCTGGCTCTGGGAATACCCGAAGAAGGGCTTCGCCGAGCAACTGGACGTCGCGCTGGACCGGATCGGCACACACCGCGCCGACCTGGTCGTGGTCGGCGACTTCTTCGGCGAACTGCCCATCCCGGCCGTGGTCGCCGACGTCGCCGAACAGATCGCGGCGGGCCGGTTCACCGCGTGGGGCGTCAACAACTGGTCCGCGCGCGACGTGTGGACCGCCCGCCGGTTCGCCGCCGCCGAGGGGCTGACCCCGCCGACGTTCGCCCAACTCAAGTACAGCCCGGCGCGCCGGGCGGTGGCCGAGGGCGCGCCGTTCGCCGAACTCTTCGCCGACGGCATGGCGTTGCAGGCGTCCGACGTCCTGGAGGGCGGCATCCTGGCCGGCAACCCGCATCCGCAGCGCAAGATCGGCGCCGACCCCGGCAACCTCCGCGACCACATCCGCGAGGTCTACCCGAAACTCGCTCACGCGGCCGCCGAGTTCGACGCCTCCCCCGCCCAACTGGCCATCGCCTTCTGCCTCACCCACCCGGCGGTCGCCACGGTCCTCTTCGGCGCCAGCCGCATGTCCCAGTGGCAGGACAACCTCAAGGCATTGGACCTCGTCACCAAACACGGCACCACCCTCCGCGACTCCCTGGCGGACGTCTGGGTGGACGCCGACGCCATCGACCCGGCAGCCTCCGGCACCTGACCCGACAGCCCCTCCGCCACACAAAACCACCCCACCAACACCAAACCCCGGCCGGCGCTTGAGGCCACTCGAGTCAACCGACACCAAACGTCAGCCGACCTCCACAGCCCAACCGGCGTTCGAGGCCACCCCAAATCAACCGAAACCCAACACCGGCCGGACTCCCCCTCCAGCCCGGCCGGCGCTTGAGGCCAACCAAATCAACCGAAACCCAACACCGGCCGGGCTCCCCCTCCAGCCCGGCCGGCGCTTGAGGCCAACCCAGGTCAACCGACACCCGACGTCGGCCGAACGCTCACGGCCCCTCCGGGGACACCACCTCGCGGTCCGCGTAAAACGGCACGAGGCGCGCCCGCAACGCCGTCGCCCCGACCTGCTCCAGCAGCCGCAACCCCCCGATGTTGTCGGCCAGTTGCGACACCCTCGTCGCACCGAACAGCACGCTCGCCGTCGCCGGATGCGACAGCGCGAACGCCACGCACACCTGCGCCGCCGTCGCGCCCAGATCCGCCGCCACCTCGGCGATCCCGGGCGCGGAGGCGATGATCCGCTCCCGCACCCCGCCCGGATCCCGTCCGATCTCCCGCGCCGGCGCCACCCTGCCCGCCAGGATCCCGCCCTCCAGGACATCGGACGCCTGCAACGACAGCCCCGCCGCGAACAGTTCCGCGAACGGCGCACCGTCCGCGATCGAGCGTCGGCACGGGCTGTACTTGAGCTGGGCCACCTGCGGCCCCGGCGACCCGGCGGCCAGCGCGTGCCCCCCGATGGTCCGAATCGCGGTCGCCGACCAGTTGTTCACCCCCCAGTGCCCGATCAGCCCGCTCTTCTCCAACTCGGCCAGATCCCCCGCCAGTCGGGCCAGATCCAGATCCGGATCCCGGATGTCCCCCAGGATCGCCAGGTCGGCATGGTCCGTCCCGGCCCGGAACATCGCCCGCTCCACCTGCTCGCGCAACGACTGCGCGGGATACCCCTCCAACCAGATCTTGGTCGACAACTGGTAGTCCGTACGGGCCAGTCCCGCCGCCCGCACGATCGCCGAGAACAACACGTCGGTGAACACCGGTCGCTGCCCGGGGATCCCGTACACCGCGACGTCGAAGAGGTTGACCCCCCACTCCACCGCCTGCGTGACCAGGTCCACCGCGTCGTGGAAGTCCATCCGGTCGTAGGTGTGCCACGACCCCAACGACAACAGCGGCACCTGCGGTCCGTCCGCACCCAACCGACGCCGCGGCACGATCGCGTCGGAGCCCGCACTCCGCGCGCCGGCCTCCGACGCCGCGGCCTCCGACGTCGAGTCCTTCGAAGTCTCACCCATCGCAATGGTCCTTTCGGCACCGCGAACGTCCTCGCGGGCCATCGATCTCGGGGACGATACGGGACGTCACGGCAGCCAGGGGTGCACGACCGCCTTGACCTGCTCCTGCCGATGCATCGCCGCGAGCGCGTCGGTCGCGCCCGACAGCCCGACCGGAGCGGCGAACAGCCGATCCCACGCGAACCGGTCACGGAAGTCGCGCAGGAACTCGACGGCCCGGTGGTAGTCGCCGACATCGCCGTTGAGCGAGCCGACGACGTTCAGTTCCTTGCCCATCACGGTCCCGAGCGGCAACCGCTCCGGGGTGGGACCGGTACTGCCGACGATCACGAACGTGCCGCCGAACGCGGCCAGATCGACCGCCTCCGCGCCCACCCCCGGCGCCCCGGCCAGGTCCAACACCAGGTCCGCGCCACGCCCCCCGGTGGCCTCCTGTACCGCCTCGCGCCGCTCGGCCGCGTCGACCGACAGGCCCAGGGTCAGGTCCGCGCCGAACTCCCGGGCCAGGTCGAGCCGGGCATCGGGCGCGCCGATCGTGATCACCGTCCGGGCCCCGCTCGCCCGCGCCATCGCCCCGGCCACGATGCCGAGCGCCCCGGCGCCCTGTACCACCACCGACGCCCCGGGCCGCACCCCGCCGGCCCGATCGAACGCGTGCAGCACGGTCTTGACCGCGCATCCCGCGCACGCGGCCCAGGCGTCCGGCACGTCGTCCGGGATCACCACCTTCTCCGCGCGCGGCCCGACATAGGCGAACTCGGCCAACCCGGCCGTGGCGTACGGCCATTGGTCCGCGCGCTGGCGGAAGCCATAGCCCCGGTCCACGCACCCCACCGGCCGGCGCAGCACCGTACAGGCGTAGCAGGTCCCGCACGTGGACTCGGACCAGCCGATGCGATCGCCCACCCGCAACACCCGGCCGAGCGCGTCGGTGGCGCCCACCCCCACCGCCTCGACGGTGCCGGTCATCTCGTGGCCGAGCACCATCGGCAACATGCCCGGGAAGCTCATCGCGCCGCGCCACAGGTGCACGTCGGTGGCACACAGCGTGGCGCAGCCGATTCGGACCAACACCGCGCCGGGCTCGCAACGTTCGGGCAGCCCGATCTCCTCCAGGGTCAGCGGTTCCTCGTGCGCGCGCAACACCGCGGCGCGGGTGGAGCCGTCCGGGACGGCCCGGGTTCCCATGATCATCAACGCTCTCCGGTTCTTTGTGTCATCGACTGTGCGCGCATCGGGTCCGGCTCATCGGCTGTGCGCGGTGTCCCACACCTCGTGCCGGCTGCGCCACCACAGCAGCACCAGGATCACCAGGAAGGGGATGACGCCGCGGTATTCGCGCACCTCGCTCAACGAGGCGGAGACGCCCTCCAGGCAGCCGAGCAGCAGCCCGCCGCCCAGGGTCAGCGGCAGATTGCGGAACCCGCCGACCATGGCGACGGCGAGCGCGGTGACGATCAGCTTGCCCAGGGTGGAGAAGTCGCCGCCCAGGCGCGGCGCGACCAGGATGATCACCAGCGCGGTCAGCGCGCCGATCGCCACCCACACCGCGGTGGCCAGGCGCGGCGCGGAGATGCCGACCACCTGGGCGGTGCCGGGCCGCTCGGACAGCGCCTGCAGGCGCAGCCCGACCAGCGTCCGGCGCAACATCACCTCGACGCCGACGGTGATCGCCACCGCGAAGGCGAGCGAGACCACCACGGCCCAGGACACGACCACGTCGCCGATCCGGAACACGGCCCCGTCGAAGGGCGCGGGGAAGCGGCGCGCGCCGGTGGAGGTGGCGCCGAACAGCCGCAGGCCCACCGCCATCACCGCGACGTACACGGCCACCGTCACCGCGGCCTTGGTGCGCTCGTTGTGCTCGCCGAACCAGCGGATCAGCACCGCGCCCAGCACGCCGGACAGCGCCGCGCTGACCGCGACGCCCAGGAACAGCGCCGGCCACACGTTCAGGCCGTCGTCGGTCAGCGACACCATGGTGAAGGCGCCCATCGCGCCGACCGCGGCCATCGCGAAGTTCACCACGGCGACGAGTCGGTAGGTCAACACCACGCACAGCCCCAGCAGGGCGTAGCCGCCGCCGCTGCTCAGGCCCGCGATCACAGAGTTCAGCATGTCGACACCTCGTTCTCGGGCGATCCGCGCGGGGCTACTTCTTGCCCGGCACGATGAAGCCTTCGGGCAGTACCTGCCACTTGCCGTCGACGGCCTTGACGAACCGGCTGCCCTGGACCGGGTTGTGCTTGTCGTCGGGGCCGAACACCCAGGGGGAGCCGACCATCGGGTAGTCGATCGGGCTCATCTTCTTGAACGCCTCGGTGACCGTCTTGCGGGTGATGTCGCCCTTCATGCCCTTGAGCACCTGGACGAAGACGTCGGCGGCCATCACCGCGCCCTGGCTGAACGCGGTGCGCTGGATGCCGCGCTTGTCCATCAGTTCCGCCCAGCGCGCGTTGCCCGGCAGGGTGGTGTCGGTGTACGGCTGCCATTCGGTGCCGACGTAGGCCCGCATGCCGGAGGGCACCAGCTTGGCGTTGGCGTCGGTGTAGCTGTTCGCGCCCATGATGAAGTCGACGTTTTGCATGCCCTGGGTCTGCGCCTGAGCGAACCAGGGGCCGACCTGCGCGTTGTAGAGCACGGCCTGGCAGCCGGCCTGCTTGGCGGCGATCAGGTGCGGGGTGGGGTCGCCTTCGCCCACGGCGGTGTCCTTGGCGGCGAGTTGTTTGCCGGTGAGGGTCTCCCACTCCTTGATCGCGTCGCTGATGCCGCCGCCGCTGCCGGGCAGGGTCGTGTAGTAGAGACAGACCTTGTCGTGGTGCAGCGTCTCGGAGGCGTAGTAGAGCATCGCGGTGAGCAGTTTGAACGGGCCGGGGTTGACCGGTGCGATGTCGGGGCTGTTGAAGCACGCGGGGTCGACGCCGACGGCCGGGATGGAGACGATCTTCGCGGTCTTGTACGCGGCGCGGTTGACCCCGCAGTCGACCGCGCTGGAGGAGCCGACCAGGGCGACCACGCCCTTGGACTGCACGAGTTCGACCTCGTTCTCGGTGGAGCGTTGCGGGTTCATCGCGTCGTCTTTGCTGATCAGTTCGAGTTTGCGGCCGTTGATCCCGCCGGCCGCGTTGACCTCGTCGAAGACGGCCTTGACCGCCTGCGGGACCTCGGGGGTCTGGAACAGCCCGGTGATGCCGTTGATCGAGCCGACCTTGATGGCGCCTTTGGTGGAGCCGCCGTCGTTGCCGTCGTCGGCGGCGCAGGCCGTCGCGGCGAGGGTGAACGCGAGCGCGAGCACGGCCGCGGCCGGTCGGCGCACGAGGGAACGCTTCATGGGAACGTCCTTGTCTTCGTGGGGGGATGGATCGGCACGGGGTCGATCCGGTCGAAGGCATGCCGGGGGGATCCGGGTCGGCGGCGCGAGCGGGCGCCGGCCCCGGGGGACGGTCGGGCGGTCGGGGTTCAGCCGGTCGGGGTGACGATCGCGGTCGCGGGGACCGCGCCGTCGGGGGTGTCGGAGCTGCCGAGGTAGGCGGCGGTGACCGCCGGGTCGCGCAGGACCTGTTCGGTGGGTCCGGTGGCGATCACGTGACCGAAGTCCAGGACGGTGACTTCGCGGCAGGCGACCCGCACCAGTTCCATGTCGTGTTCGACCAACAGGACGGACACGCCGTAGCGTTCGGGCACCAGGGCCAATCGTTCGGCCAGGCGCCGGGATTCGGCGGCCGACTGTCCGGCGGCGGGCTCGTCGAGCAGGGCCACCGCCGGTCGGGCGGCGATCGCGGCGGCGACGTCGAGCAGGCGCCGGGTGCCGGCGTCGACGATCGAGACGGGCAGGTCGCCGACCGGACAGCCGAAGAATTCGAGCAGTTCGTCGGCCTCTGCCCGCTCCAGGCGGCGGCCGGCGCCGATGTCGAGGTATTCGTACTGGGTGAGTTCGGGTGCGATCAGTGTGGTCTGGAACGTGCGGCGCAGGCCGCGTGCGGCGCGCACCTGCGGGGCGAGCCGGTCGATCGGCACGCCGTCGAGGCGGACCGTGCCGGGGAGGGTGCCGAGGAAGCCGCCGACGGCGGAGATGAAGGTGGACTTGCCGGCGCCGTTGGGGCCGATCAGGCCGACCACGGCGCCGGCGGGCACGGTGAGGTCCACCGCGTCGAGGGCGGTGACCGGGCCGTAGCGCACGGTCAGGCCGGTGACCTCGAGGGCGGGCCCGGTGCCGATGGTCCGGGCCGGAGCGCCGACGGTGCGCTCCGTGGGCGGGCCCGCGTCGGCCCGTTCCCGGTCGGCCGCCGGGGTGGCGTCGCGTTGTTTGCGGGCCTTGGCCAGGCGTTTGCGGTTGCGGGTGAAGTCGGTCTGGCTCATTCCGCTGCGCAGCGCGAAGATCGGCACGATGCCGAAGACGATGCCGCCGAGGTCCTGGGGCAGTCGGACCTTCTCCAGGATGGTGGCCATGGCGGCCCCGAACACCCCACTCATCAGCGCGCCTTCGGGGTGGTGCGGGCCGATGAGGATGGCGATGGCGAACAGGGTGACGGATTGGCCCATGGCGAAGTTGCCGGCCACCACCAGGCCGAGTTGGCCGGCCATCAGTCCGCCGCCGACTCCGGCGACGAAGGCGCTGATCGCGAACGCGGCGAGTTTGCTGCGGGCCACCGAGATGCCGTGCGACGCGGCCATGCGTTCCGAGTGGCGCAACTCCAGCCAGGATCGGCCGAGTCGGGTCTTGTCGAGGGCGGCGAGGGCGAACGCGATCACGGTGAAGACGATCACCACGAGCACGAAGTAGTTCGCGTTGGTGCTGAAGGCGGCGGGTCGGGCCACGGTTTTCAGTTCCTCGGTGCCGGGGAACTGCTTGGCGCCGAGCACGATGTCGGTGGAGACGGCGGCGCCGAAGGTGATCACCGCGAGGTTGACCCCGCGTACCCGCAGCGCGGGCAGGCCGATCAGCATGCCGACCGGGGCGGCGGCGAGGCCGCCGAGGACCACCCACACGATCAGCCCGCCGGGGGCGTCGGCGAGGTTGAGCCGCATCACCACCCATGCGCCGATCGCGGCGAAGGAGAGTTGGCACAGGGACATCACGCCGGCGCGGCCGACGATCACGCCGTAGCTCTGCATGACGACGGCGCCGATCACGCTGGTGATGGCGAGATAGAGCCAGTAGGGCGACAGGATCGCGGGGACGGCGACGCAGGCCAGGGCGGCGAGCGCGACGCCGATCGCCGCGCGGCGCGGGTCGACCAGGTCCGAAAGGGTCTTCGCGGCCCGGGACTTCATCGGGTGCCACCGCCGATCGGGGTGTCGAGCGGGTGTGGGTCGGGGTCGGCGGGCACCGGCTTGCCCGGGTCGGGGGTGGTCGAGCCGAAGTAGTACTCGTGCAGTAGCTCGTGCCGGCCGCGCAGGTCGGCGCAGGGTCCGTCGTGCACGATGCGGCCCTTGCGCAGTACGTAGGCGTGGCTGCCGACGTCGAGGGCGAGGTTGGCGAATTGCTCGATGAGCAGTACGGCCAGGCCGGCGGCGGCGAGTTCGCCGACCACGCGCATCAGCCGGCGCACGATCAGCGGAGCCAGGCCGAGCGACATCTCGTCGACCAGGACCACCTTGGGGTCGGTGACCAGGGCGCGGCCCAGTACGAGCATCTGCTGTTCGCCGCCGGAGAGGTGGCCGGCCTGGAGAGTGCGCCGGCGGGCCAGTTCGGGGAAGAGCCGGTAGACCTGTTCCGGGTCGCCCGCGCCGGCCCGGGCGACCAGGAGGTTCTGTTCGACGGTGAGGGTGCGGAAGGTGGTGCGGGCCTGTTCGACGTAGCCGACGCCGGCCCGGGCGCGTTTGTACACGGGCAGCTTCTGCACCGGGCGGCCGGCGAGTTCGATGGTGCCGGCGGTGGTGCGCACCAGGCCGGCGATGCCGTCCATGAGGGTGGTCTTGCCCGCGCCGTTGGCGCCCAGGAGCACGGTGACCGCGCCGGGGGCCACGTCCAGCGAGACCCCGCGCACCACGGGGATCTCGTCCCGGTCGATGTCCACCTCACGCAGCCGCAACACGGGTTCGGTGCCGGCCGGGCTCACGGTGCTCACCGCGCTCTCCCGTCGAACGTGTCCCGCAGCGCGCGGATCACCAGGTCGTGCGCGCGCCGTGCGTCGGTGAGGTCGGTGGCGAGCAGGCCGAAGAAGCCGTGGATGAGCCCGTCGAAGCGCACCACCTCGACCGGGGTGCCGGCCGCGGCCAGCGCCCGCGCGTACTCCTCGCCCTCGTCGCGGAGCACGTCGTATTCGGCACCGAGCACCAGCGCCGGCGGCAGGCCGGAAAGGTCGTCGGCGCGCAGCGGCAGCAGGTAGGGGTCGGTCAGGTCGGCGGCGTCGCGCGGGTACTGGGTGAAGAACCAGTCCATGCTCGCCTTGGACAGGAAGTAGCCGTCGGCGAAGTCCCGGTAGGAGGGCCGCCCGTCGTCGGGATGGCCGACCACGGGCGAGACCAGCACCTGGAGCGCGATCGGCGGGCCGGCCAGGTCCCGACTCATCAGCGCGACCACGGCGGCCAGGTTGCCGCCGGCGCTCTCCCCGCCGACGGCGATCCGGTCGCCGTCCACGCATCGGCGCGTGCCGTCTCCGTGCAGCGCGCGCACCACGGCGTAGCAGTCCTCGGCGGCGGCCGGGTAGGGGTTCTCCGGGGCCAGCCGGTAGTCGACCGAGACCACGACCGTCGCGGCGCCGGCGCACACGGTGCGGCAGGCGTACTCGTTCTCGTCCAGACAGCCGATGGTCCAGCCGCCGCCGTGGAACCAGACGAGTGCGGGGAAGGGACCGGCCCCCTCGGGGGTGTAGATCCGGACCGGGATGTCGCCGCCGGGCCCGGGAATCGTGGTGTCCTCGACGGCGCCGACCGTCGGCAGGTCGGCCGGCATGGTCCAGGTCTGCGCGAAGCCCTCGCGCATGGCCTGTGCGTCGAGGGCGAGGGGGGCGGGGCCGGATTCGCCGATCCGAGTGCGCTCGATGATCTGCTGGGCTTCCGGATGCAAGGGCACCGTATGCCTCCCAATCGACTCGCAAATCGTATCTGATTGCGTGTACGGTATGGGCTCTCGCAGGGCCTGTCCAGATCCCAGGAGGAATTAAGGTGCGCAACCGCGAATCGTGGAACGCCCGCCGCCCGGCCGCCCCCGCCGGCGACGCGCCCGCCGACCTGGTCCTGACCGGCGGACGGGTACACGTCTTCGACGAGGGCGACCACCTCGCGCAGGCGATCGCGGTGCGGGCCGGGCGGATCGTCCGGGTCGGCCACGACCACGAGGTCGCCCCGCTGATCGGACCGGGCACCCGGGAGATCCCGCTGCGCGGGCGCGCGGTGCTGCCCGGCATCAACGACTCGCACCTGCACGGGGTCTGGCTCGGCGCGATGTGGCCGCACCTGCTGATGGACGCGCTCACCGCGGGCGCGGCCGACGCCGCGCCGCCGGCCGCGCCCGCGCTGCGCACCTCGGCCGACCGCCGCGCCGCCATCCTGCGCACCCGCGACCTGCTGGCCGCGCTCGGCGTCACCAGCTACACCGAACCCGGCCTGGGCCCGGGCGAGGACGACGGCGACACGGGCTGCTTCGGCTCCGCCGCGCTCGCCGACTACGCGCAACTGGCCGCCGAGGGCGAACTCGCGGCCCGGGTCACCGCGTTGCTCCTGTTCGGCGAGCTGGACGGCCCCGGCTCGGCCGACGCCTTCACCGTCGGACTGCGCGAATTCGCAGCCCCCGCCGAGGTGCCGGGCTGGTTCCGGGTGGCCGGCGTGAAGATCTTCGCGGACGGCATCCCGCCGATGCGCAGCGCCTGGGTGTGCGAGCCCTACCCCGACGGTACGCACGGCGCGCTGCTGATCGACGGCGACTCGGCCGCGCAGCGGCTGCGCCGACTGACCGGGATGATCCGCGCCGCGCATGCCGCCGGGCACCAGATCGGCGTGCACTCCACCGGCGACCGCACCTCCGCCGCCGTGGTCTCCGCCCTGGGCGCGGCGCAGGCCGACGACCCCCGGCCGGCCCGGCACTACCTCATCCACGGCGACCTGCTGCCGCCGGCGACGCTCGCCGAGATGGCCGCGGCCGGCATCGGCCTGAACACCCAGCCCGGCATCGCGGTGGCGACCCGACCCCTGCTGCACGACACGCTCGCCGCGCACACCCTGGCCCGGATGTGTCCCACCCGCGACGCGCTCGACGCGGGCGTCGACGTCTGCCTCAGCTCGGACTCCCCCGTGCTGACCCCGGACTGGCGGCGCGGGGTGGTCGCGGCGGTGACCCGCGCCGGCGTCGACGGCTCGGTCTGCGGCGTCGACCAACGCCTCGCCGTGCGCGAGGCGTTGCGGGCGTACACGGTCACCCCGGCCCGCCAGGACGGCGCCGAGTCGTGGAAGGGCTCGTTGGAACCGGGCAAGGTCGCCGACCTGTGCGTACTGGCCGCCGACCCGCTGCGGGTCGAGGTCGAGGCGCTGCCGCAGGTCCCGGTGGAACTGACGGTGGTGGACGGGCGGGTGGTGTACGAGGCGACGGGTCGGGGGTGAGCGGCGGGCCGCGCCCTCGTGCGAAGATCACGGTGATCGAGAACGGCCACCGTGGAGGACGACGATGTTCGCGATATCGCTGGGCGACAGTGCCGAGCTGCGCCCGCTGGAGCCGTGGCGGGCCGAGGAGTTCCTGGCCCACATGGATCGCGGCCGGGAGTTCGTCGGCCGGCACATCGGGCTGGCCGACGCCACCGCCGACCTCGCCGGCGCGCGAGCCTGGCTCCAGTCGTACGCCGACAAGGCCGTCACGGACACCGGCCGGCTGTACGGCATCTGGCTGGACGGCCTTCTCGTCGGCGGCGTGCTCTTCCGGACCTTCGACGCGATCGCCCGCACCTGCGAGGCCGGTTGCTGGCTGGAGCCGGCCGCCGCCGGACACGGTCTGGCCACCCGCGGATCGCGGGTGATCATCGACTGGGCGATCCGCGAGCGCGGCATCCACCGCGTCGAGTGGCAGGTGTCCGACCAGAACACGCCGAGCATCAACGTGGCCAAACGACTCGGCATGACCCGCGAGGGTGTGCTCCGGCAGAACCACCTCTACCGCGGCGCATGGCAGAACACCGAGGTCTGGTCCGTACTCGCGCACGAATGGATCGCCGCGAACGTTCTCGCCTGAGCCGGACACCGACCCCGTACCGAGGTGCCCCGCGTCGCCATGACCGACCGGGGCACCCGAACCGACGGGCGCACCCGGCCCGTTCGGGCTCAGCCGCCGACCGCCGCCTCCGCCGGGCCGTAGTAACCGTCACCCGCGAACCGCACCCGCACCGGCTGCCCGACCACCGGAGCCGGAACCCGCAGCACCGCCTCGCCCCGCGCCCCCGTCATGACCCGCGCGACCTCCCCGCCGGCGCCGAGCAGGACCACGTCCACCTCGAACAGCGGCGCCCCGCACGCGTCCCGGAGCACCACCGCCACCGTGCCCGCGTCCCCTGTCGTCACCGCCAGGTCGGGCTCCCGGTTCGCACACAGGTCCCGGATGAAGTCGCCGACCTCGAACAACTCCGCGCCGCCGAACCCGCCGCCGAACCAACCGATCCCGCCGTTCCCGCGCACCACCGGCCGATAGTGCCCCCGGTCGCCGAGCACGGCGAGCAGCAGGTCCCGGTCGCCGTTGCCGACACCGAGCAGCAGATACCGCGCGCCGGAAGCCCGCAACCGGCGGGTGAAGTCCGCGACGTCGCGGGGCTCGCCCAGATTGGTGATCCGCCGCTGTCCGCGCTCGCCCATGATCAGGTGCAGGAAGTCCGCCCGGGTGAAGTCGGTGAAGGCGATCGTGCGGCCGTCGGGCACCCGGTCGAGCCCGGCGTAGGCGGCCGTGGGCAGGATCCGCCGGTCCCGGTCCGGATCCCGCATCAGCTCCACCGCCTCCCGCACGTTCGCCCGATGCGCCCCGAAGCGGTCCCCCGTCCAGGTGTTGGTCGGCTGCGTCGCCCACCACATGGACACCGCCGTGGTCCCCACGAACACCGCCGCGAGCAGCCCCGCGACCACCCGCCGCGCCGACATCGGCACCGCCACCCGTCCCCCGCGCACCCGGTCGGAGCGTTCCGCCAGCGCCGTCAGCACCACCGCCAGCCCCACACAGCCCAGGGCCGGCACGATCAACTGGTAGCGCGCCCACCACGGCGCCGGCGACGCGATCCCCCACACGATCACCGGAAGCACCAGCCCCCACAGCAGATCGAAGCGCCGCCGAAGCCCGAACAACACCAGACCCACCACCAGGACCGGCAGCAGCAGATAGATCCACTGCAACCCGAACCCGCCCGGCTGCTGGTCGTACGTATAGGCGAACCGCTCCCGATCCAGCAGCCACGAGTGCCACGTGGCACGCGCCTTCCCCTCCCCGATCACCAGCGGCGAGATGGTGGTCCGGATGATCAACTCGTCGACGGTGCCCCGGCCCGGGAAGCCGAACATGCTGAACGGGTAGAACGGGTTGCCGTAGCGAATCCAGGTACGCAGATACCAATAGCCGCCCAGTGCCGTCATCGCCGAGCCGAGCAGCGCCACATTGGGCAGGGCCACCCGGACCAGCGCGGCGGCATCCCCGCGCAGCCCGGCGACCCGACCGCGCGGTGGCCCGGACGGCGCGCCCCGGCGCACGTCGGCGAGTACGTACCCGGTCTGCACCACGACCAGCACGCCGACCATCGCGGCGGTCAACAGGTTCGACGACTTGACCCCGACGGCCACCCCGAGCGCGATCCCGATCCACAAGACCTGGCGGCGCAGCGCGCGCGGCGGGTCCACGCCGCGCGTGATCGCCGCCGCCGTCGTCGAGCGCAGGCCGAGCGTCAGGTGCAGCGCGGCGAGGGCGGTGGCCGTCGTCGCGAAGTCGACGTAGGTGGTCGACGCCTCCAGGAACACCGCCGGGACGGCGAGGATCCCGAGCCCGGCGAGCGTCGCGTGTGCGCGCCGGGCGCCGGCGGTGCGGGCGATCCCGGCGGTGGCGACCGCGCCCAGGGCCAGGAAGGGCAGTCCGGACGCCCAGCCCAAACGGGTGTCGCCGAGGAAGGCGCCGGTGAACCCGGTGAGCAGTTCCTGGCCCTGCGGATACACGTCGGCCCACAACACCTGTGGGGTATGGCCGACATACCCCTGCTGGAGCCAGATCGCCGGCCCGGGCAGGTGGTACCACAGCCCGTCGTAGTCGAGCGGACCCAAGAACACGGCCAGCGCGCCCCGCCAGCAGTACTGCGCGCCCACGAGCACCGCCACCACCACGACCGCCGGATGCCGCCACGACCGCCGCGCCCGGCGGGCGAGCGCGCGGACCAGGTCCCGACCCCGCCGGCGCTCCCCGTCGACGCGGGCCCGCCGGGTCGCCGCGATCTCCACCGCCGCGACCACGAGGGCGGCGACGAACAGGGGAACCGCGTCCAGTCGGCGCAGCAGGGCGCCGACCAGCAGGGTCAGTGCGGACAGTTGGGCCGTGGTCAGCAGCAACCACAGCAGCACGACGTCCACCGCGCGGCGCATCCCGCTCACGCACGCCAGGTGCCCGCATCCGGCGAGCGTGGCCGCGAGGGCGATGACCAGGGCCGCGGCGTTCACCGCAGGCCCGGGGCCGCGTCGCGACGGACGTCGGCCGGGAGGGGAGCGGTCGCGGTCGCCGGAGCACGAGCGGTGACGGTCGCCGGTACCGCGGTGGTGTCGGTCGCCGCGCGGAAGACCCAGGTGCGGTAGCCCCAGAAGCGGAACCCCGTGGCCAGGGCCATCCCGATCACATTGCCGGAAAGGTTGTCGGCGAGCAGGCTGTCGAAGCCCAGGACGTGCCGCGACACCCACAGACAGCCGACCTGGATGACCAGACCGCCCAGGCTCCAGCCGACGAACAACAACAGTTGCCGACCCGCGTCGTGCGCGGCGCCCGACACGGTGCGCTCACGGTAGGTCCACCGCCGGTTGCCCAGGTAGGCGACCATCGTGGCGACACTCAGCGAAACCAGCTTCGCGGGCAGGGCGGAGACGTCCAGGAGCGCGCGCAGGACGTTGAACAGGACGACGTCGACGCTGTAGCCGGCCCCGCCCACCACCGCGAACCGCGATATCTCGGGGACGAATCTGCGCAGGTGCTTCGGCGGTGCGGGAAGGATCATGAGCGATCTCGTCAACCTCGGGAAGTCGGATGCGGGGGCGCCGGTCGCGGACCGCGGCGTCTTCGGGTGTCGCCGGCCGGTTCGGCGGTGCGGACGGCCGGGGCCGGCACCGATCGCCGGGCGGCACGCCGTTTCGGCCGACGCGGAACCCACCCCCGGCGCCGGGTGGGCGCCGGGGGCAACGCGGTATGTCGTATGGGCGGTTCGGTGGTCAGCGCGCGGGTCGGGGACGACCGGCGTGCGTGCTCAGCGGGCGTCCCAGCGCGGCGAGGCCGCGATCATCTTCAGCACTTCCAGGTCCAACCCCGGCGCTGCCGCGGCGAGTTCGCCGTAGGACGTGGTGGACTTGGCGGGCGGCGCGTCCACCTCGAACCGGATGCGCAGGCCGTGCGGCCGGTACGCGGTCAGGCTCAGGGGCACGACCCGCCCGTCCACGTTCCGCTCGCGATCGACCACGGCCGGGTTCCCGTCGGACAGGGTCACCTCCCCGCAGGTCCACGGCAATGGACCGGTCGGGCACCCCTGCCCCTCGCCGGGGGAAGTCGGGTCGACACGGGCGGTCAGCAGGTGCCGGCCGCCCCCGGCCTGCACGACGAACTCGCCGCTGCGCGAGTCCCCGTCGCGGGACAGCGGCTGAATCTGCCCCGGCAGGAGTGCCGGCACCAGGCCCAGCACCTGCTCCGCGGCCGTCGGCTCCACCGCGATCACCGGTGCCCAGACGGGGCTGCGGGCGATCTCGGTGATCTGTTGGATGCTCATGGTCGGCACGCCCGCCGGCTCTCCGGCGTCGTCGTAGGCACCGGAGAGGCGGACCCCGATCATCGCCCCGTCGGCCCGGGTGTGTACGACGCTCCACTCCGCGTCCGGACTCCCGGGCTCCTTCGTGGACTTGCGTACGGTCAGTGCGCCGCCCTCGGGCTGCAGCACCCGGACGCACTCGTTGTCCGGGCGAACTCCCGTGCAGTAGGCATAACTTCCCAGCTCGGTACGGCTGCCGGGCACCGGTCGGGAAATCGACACGATCAGCGAGGACTTGCCCGCGGCCGTGGAATACGTCCCGGAGACCTGTGCCTCGGTCCGGAGCACCTTGGGGGCGTCGGCCGCGAAACGGCTTTCCGCGTCGGTCAGCACCCCTTCCGAGGGCAGCGCCTTCATCAGGTACGGCACCAGGTCCCGGCGTACGTCGGCCGCCGAGGGCAACCGGGTCCGGTCGGCCGCATCCGACGACGAAAGCCCGAACCCGCCGTCCGTCGCGGCCCATCCCCCGATGCTCGCCGCCACCAGCACGAACCCCAGCGCCGACCGACGCAGCGTACGGGCCCGCCGGCGCTGCCGGCCCCGGGCGAGCGACCGCGCCACCAGGTCGGAACTGGGCGCGGGGAAGTCCTCGACGGCGCAGCCGAGCGCCGCGGGCAGGTCGCGCTCGTACCGCTCGAAGTCCTCATCGGTGATCACGGCCACCATGTCCTTTCGATCGCGATCGCCGGGGTTGGGGGAAACGGTCGGGTCGCTCAGCATGTCGCCGCCAGGTCCCGCAGTTCGTTGCCCAGCAGCGCCCGCAGGCGAGTCAGCGCCCGTTTGGCGCGGACCGGGACGTTGCCGGGCGCGATGCGCAGGATGTCGGCGGTGTCCTTGATCGAGTAGTCCTCCCAGTAGCGCAGCACCAGCACCGCCCGATCGTTCGGGGACAGCCGGTCCAGGCCCTCCAGGAGGGTCAGCCGCAGTTCGATGTCGGTCCCGTCGGGCGACTGCCGGTCCGGCACGTCGCCGGCGGGCCGCTCCGACCAGCGCCGGAGGCGGCGGGCGGACAGGTACGTCCGTACCAGCGTGGTGTGCGCGTAGGCCATGGGCGCGTCCATGGCCCGCACCCGACGCCACACCGGGAACAACTTTCCGAAGGTCTCCTGGACCAGATCCTCGGCGAGATGCCAGTCTCCCGTGAGCAGGCAGGCGGTACGCAGCAGCTGTCCGCTGCGTGCGTGCGCGAACTCCTCGAAATCCGCGGCCATGCTTCTCGACATGGAGCCTCCGTACTTTGGCGTCGCACGAGTAACGCCACGACCCGCGGGTTACATGACACCCTCGCCGAAGATTTTTTCGACGGGTGTCGGCCGCGGCTCCAGGGGGCTCCGATCGTCCCCGCGCCGGGGACGCCGAGCAGAGGCAACGCCCCGGATCAACCTGGATATACGGTGATCATCCGGGCTCCGCCCGGTGCAGGGCGTAGCGCAGCGCGTGGACCAGCGCGCCCGCGTCGACGGACGGGTCCAGATATCCGAGCGGCGCGAGGTGGTCGGCGGCGAACGGAGCGGGCACGGGGGCGGGGGCGGCGACGGGTTCCGGGGCCGGCACGGCCTGCGGGTCCAGGCGGGCCAGGGTGTCCTCGATGGCGTCGATGAGGCTGCTGAGCGCCTCGTCCAGCGATGCCGGTGCGGTCATGGACGGTTAACGAGTGCCGGGTTCACCCGAAACGGCGTACCGCCCGGAGCCATCCGATCGACTGCTTTCCCGTCACTCCCACGGTGCCGCTCCCCCGGGCGGACCCGCGCCCGGGCCGAAGCCGGAGCGCGGCCGGGGCGCGGGTCCCGCGTCGCGCCCCTGCGGGGTGCGGCGGGTTTATCGGGCCCGGTTGTCGGGGGACTCGTACCGGGCGTCGGCGGCGCTTGTGCCACCGACCGTTTGCCGTTCAGGAGGTTGTCGTGACCATCGCCCCCGGGAAACTGTCGGATCCCATCGTCGGAGCCTTCGTCTCCGCCGTGAACGCACACGACAAGGCGGCCTTCGTGGCATTGATGGCGCCCGGGGCGACCATGTCCGACGACGGGACGGATCGTGACGTCGACGACTGGGTGGATCGGGAGATCTTCTCGTCGAACGGGCACATGAACGTGCGCTCCGAGTCCGACGGCGGACGATCGCTCGTCGTCGACTACCGCAACGACACCTCGGGCGAGATGCGCACCACCTGGCGCTTCACGGTCGAGGACGGCCTGGTCACGCGCTTCGAAACGGGCCAGGCGTAACGGCCCGGGCCCCACGCGACAGTGGCCCGGGCGATCACCCCGCTCGACCGGCCAGTTCCCGGAACCAGCGCAGCGCGGCGGCCGTGCCCAGCCGATTCGAGCCGGCGTGGTCGACATCCGCCCCGAAGCGGGTCACCCCGACGTCCACGCCCCGGGCCCGCATCGCCGCCCGGCAGTGCGCGGTGTTCGCGGGCGCCACCTCCTCGTCTCCGGCCGCCACGTACAGCCGGACCGGCACCCGGGGCCGCCAGTCGGTGCACACCGCGTCGGTCTCCCGCAGCGCCGCGGCCAGTGCCCCGGTGGGTCGGGTGAGCAGCGCCCGGCCCTCTTCGGTCAGCAGTTCGTCGAGGGAGTCCGGGGTCGCCTTCAGGATCTCGTCGTCCCGGTGCGAGCCGTCGAGCAGGCCCTCGATGATGTCCGCGTACCGCTTCCGGAAGACGTCCGCCGGGGTGTCGTAGATGTGGTGCAGACGGTTGTAGGCGACCAGGAGCAGGGCGCTGTAGAGCACGCTCGGCTTGTCCGCCAACTCGCCGCCGAGCAGCGCGGGCAGTTGCACACCGCCGAAGTCGTACGCGCCGCTGATCGGCGCGATCGCGCCGATGCGGAACCACGGATCGGCGCCGGATTGCAGCGCCCGGGCCAGCCCCAGCGCGGCCGACGCGCCCTGCGAGAAGCCGCTGACGTACACCTCGCGCGCCGTGGTGTGCCCGTGCCGGCCGATGAACTCGCGGGCCGCGCGCAGCAGATCGAGCGACGCGGTGGTCTCCGAGGGGATGTCCATCCAGGGGTGCGGGCCGGGTCCCTCGCCCTGGCCGAGATAGTCCGGCATGGTGACCGCGAAACCGGCCGAGGCGTAGGTCAGCGCCGGCGCGATGCCCCAGGTCTCGTCGCTGGTCGACGGCGCGTCGCCGCGATACAGCTCGGTGCCGTGCGTGTACGACACCACGCGCAGCCGCCGCTCGCCGTGGACCGGCAGCGCGAGCAGGCCGGTCGCGGTGGTCGGGCGCCCGTGCGCGTCGACGGTGCGGTAGACGAGGCGGCGCAGTACGACGTCGTCGTGTATCGCGCCGGCGTCCCATCCGTCGTCGGCGAGCGCCCGAGCGGCCTCGGCGGCGGACACGGTGCGCAGGTCCACGACGTCCACGAGCGTGCCGCGTCCGCGCGCGTCGGCGACCGCGACGCTGTCCGGCGCGGCGGGGGCGTCGGCCCGGGCGCCGCCGGCGAGGGGGACCACGAACAGCCCGGCGAGGGCGAGGCCCACCACGATCCGGCGACCGGTGGATCGCACGAACAGCGGCCGGGCGAAAGGGGGCTTGGCGAAACGGGTCTCGGCGAACGAAGACTCGGCGAACCGGGGCTTGGCGAACAGAGGTGTGACGAACAGAGGTGTGGCGAACCGGGACTGGGCACCGTCGTGCGATGCCGTGCGCTTCTTGGTCATGTCCCGACGGTAGATTTCCCGAACTCGGCAGGGCAGCCGGTCGGCCGGGGGTCGCCACGGCGGCGTCCCCGGCACCGGACACCCCGGCGAACCCCCGGCACCGACCCCGGGGCGGGCCGGGTGAACACGGCGCGGCTCGTCGGTCCGCACCCACGCGGGCACACCCGACACGCCCCCGTCCCCCGACGCCTCCCCCGATCCGCGATGCGGCGCTGCTGGAATGGGTAGGACACCGCACGGCACGAGCCGAAGCCGATCCGCGCCGAATCCCCCAGGGAAGTGCCCCATGACCACGGCCCCCCACCCGCCTCGCGACCCGGCGCCCGTCGCCCGCGCCGGTCGGGCTCCCGGCGCCTGGCCCGTGGCCGGGCACCTCCCGCACCTGCTCCGCGCGCCGCTGCGCTTCCTCGACTCGCTGCCCGCACACGGGGACCTGGTCGAGATCCGCCTCGGCCCGCGCCCCGCGTTCGTCCTGTGCCACCCCGAAATCGCTCGCCAAGTGATGAGCGACGGCCGCACGTTCGACCGCGTCGGCCCGCTCTACGAGGGCTCCCGCGCCGCCCTCGGCAACGGCCTCGCCACCTGCCCGCACGCCGACCACCGCCGCCAACGCCTGCTGATGCAACCGGCGTTCCGTACCGAGCACCTGCCCGGCTACGCGACGGCGATGGGCCACGAGATCGGCGTCGCGCTGGACCGCTGGCGGCCGGGCACGACCGTGGACATGGTCGACGAGATGTTCGCGCTCACCACCACGGTGGCCGTCCGCACCCTGTTCGGCTCGGGCATCGACGACCGCGACATCGCCGAACTGCGCGACAGCCTGGACACGTTCCTCAAGGGTGTCTATCTGCGCGCCCTGCTGCCCGCCGTCGACGCGGTGCCGACCCCGAGCAGCCGCCGCTACCGCCGGGGCCTGGCCGGCTGGCGCGCCCACGTGGCGCGCATCGTGGCCGACCGGCGGGCCGACGGCGCGGCCGGCCGCGATCTGCTCGCCCGCCTGCTCGCCGCCCGGGACGACGACGGCGGCGCGCTCAGCGAGAGCGAACTGCACGACCAGGTGGCGGTGTTGATCCTGGCCGGCGCCGAAACCACCTCCTCCGCGCTGGCCTGGTCCCTGCACCTGATCGCCGGCCACCCCGACGCGGAACGCGCCCTGCACGCCGAGGTCGACACCGTCCTCGACGGACGCGTCGCCGGCCCCGACGACCTGTCCCGCCTGGAATGGACCGGCCGGGTCGTGCGCGAGGCGCTGCGCCTGTACCCGCCCGCCTGGGTGCTCCCCCGCACCACCACCCGCGCGGTCGACCTCGCCGGCCGCCGGCTCCCCGTCGGCAGCACCCTCGTGTTCAGCCCGTACATCCTGCACCGGCACCCCGACTTCCACCCGGAGCCCGAACTCTTCCGCCCCGAACGCGAATACGCCGACGGCACCGCTCCCGGCGCCTGGTCGCGGTCCGCGTTCGTGCCCTTCGGCGCCGGCCCCACCAAGTGCGTCGGCGACACCTTCGCGCTCACCGAGAGCGTCCTGGCCCTGGCCTCCATCGCCGCCCGCTGGCGACTGCGCCCGGCCTCCGCCACGCCGGTTCGCGCCGTCCCGCGCAGCGTGCTGACCCCGCGCACCCTCCCGATGCGCCTGATCCCCCGCTGACCCGCGCCGCTCAGACCCCCTTCGCGACGCGCTCCCCCATCGGCCCGAAGATCACCGCCCAGTTGCCCGGGAACGCCGGCACCGCCGCGGACAGATGGAAGCGCACGACCGAGCGCTCGTCGGCCCCGGCCCCGCCTCCCCGGATCACCTCCAGGCAGTGGTCGACGCAGTCGTTGACGTCGTCCTCGTCGAACCCGAGCCGCTCGTATGCCTCCCGCACCTCTGCCGGCAGCGACCGCGACTCGTCCCAGCCGACGACCGCGTCGAACAGATAGAGCAGGTGGCTCCCGGGTTCGGGCAGTTCGGCCCGCAGCCGCGCCGTCTCGAACTCCCGGTGCACGTCCTCCGGGACCAGACCGGACAGCGTCACCGCCGCGTCCACCGGCTCGGCCCAGTAGGCCGCGTCGTGCTCGCCGTCGGTCTGCCGCAGATACGCGCTCGCGAACGCCGCCATGACCTGCGGGTCCTCGATCAGCGGCGAGACGACCATGTCGCTCTGGTAGTCGAAGCCGAACCAGAGCCGGCGCCCGTCGAGCACGAGCGATTCGATCCCGGCCACATGGCCGACCCGTCCGGGCAGGGGCTCGGGGCATTGCGCGGAGGTGATGTCCATGCCGCAGACCGTACCGGCGCCCCCCGACGCCGGCCCGGAACTCCCCCACGCACCCCGGCTCCCGCCGGGTGATCCCGGTCACCGGCGGCGGCCGGGACTGGACACGGCGGCTGTTTTGTGCGCCGTCGCGGGCGTGCGAGAGTGGTTCACGGAGCCCGAACCGGCTCCCGGACGAGGCACGCCGTACCCGGTCAGGACAAGACGGTGTCAGGGAGTGCTCGTCATGGCCTGGATCGTGCTGATCGTCTCCGGCGTCCTGGAAGCCGTCTGGGCGACGGCCCTCGGCAAGTCCGCCGGCTTCACCCGCCTGTGGCCGACCGTCGTCTTCGGCGTCGCGCTGACCGCCAGCATGAGCGGCCTCGCCTACGCGCTGCGCGACCTGCCGGTGGGCACGGGGTACGCCGTGTGGGTGGGCATCGGCGCGGTCCTGACCGTCACCTACGCGATGGTCTTCGACGGCGAGGCGTTCTCCGTCGTCAAGCTGCTCCTGCTCGCGGGCATCGTCGGCAGCGTGGTGGGCCTCAAGGTCCTGCACTAGGCCCTGTCCGGCCGACCGAGTGGGCGCCGGACAACGGACGTCCGGCGTCCTCGGGCGGTCGGGTGCGCCGGCCGGCCTCAGTCGATCTGTAGTTCCCCCATCGCACTCCACCCGCTCGCGTCCGGAATCACCGTGCTGACGATCTCGGGCGTGTGCCGAATCAGCGGCCGGAACCGCTCCAGCGCGTCCCTGAAGTGGTCGGAGTTCACGTGCGCGGCGGCCGCGTCGTCCCGAAACGCCTCGACCAGCACGTACGTGGTCGGATCGTCGAGACTGCGCGACCACTCGAACCAGAGGTTGCCCGGCTCACCCCGCGTGGCCTCGGTAAACGCCGCGGCGTGTTGCGGCCAATCCTCGGCGTGTTCGGGCTTCACCGGGAACTTCACCACGATAAAGATCATTCGGTAACTCTAAGTCGTCATCGTCGCCGTCGATACCGGCGCCGCGAGCAGTTGGCCCGTTCGGGGGCCGGCCGTCGGGTCGCTCATGCCGCGCCATTCGGTGGCGACGATGTACAGCGTGCGCCCGTCGGCGTCGAGCACGCAGGAGAAGCAGCCCCGGTCCAGGTCGAGCGTCGCCGTCACCTCGCCGCCCTCCCGGACCCGGACGCACCGTTTGTTCGGGACGTCCGCGTACCAGACGGCCCCGTGCGCATCGAGGCAGATCCCGTCCGGGACGCCCGCGCCGAGGTCGGCCCACACCCGGCGGCGCGACAGGCCGTCGTCGGCGTCGATGTCGAAGGCGGTGAGGCGGTTGGCGTAGGACTCGGCGACGATCAGCGTCGTGTCGTCGGGGGTCACGGCCATGCCGTTGGGGAATTCGACGCCGTCCGCGACCCGGCGTACCGACCCGTCCGCGGCGATCACCGCGACAAAGCCCGGGCGCGGCACCTCGCCCGTCATCGGGTCGAAGTCGGCGCCGTTGACGAACACGTTGCCCCGCCCGTCCGCGACGATCTCGTTGAAGCCGCCGCCGACCGTGCTCAGATCCGCGTACGTCGCGAACGTACCGTCCGGCTCCGGCGTCACCACCCGCGCCTCGCTCGACGAGACGATCAACAATCGACCGTCCACCGCGCGGTCGAAACACATCGGCAGGGACGGGAACGGCACCCGCACGACCACCTCGCCGGCCCCCTCCGGATCGACCGCGACGATCTCGCCCGTACCCCAGTCGGCGAACCACGCCCGCCCGGCGTGCCATCGCGCGGACTCGCCGAAGACGATGCCCTCTCGCAAAACCGTGCCCTCGGACATCGCACACACCCTTCTCGACACCACGCTCGAAACCGTTGTCGGCCCCGATGCCTGTTCCCACCCCTTTCCGATAGACCCTCGCCGGCGACGGAACTCATCGCCCGCGTCGCGTAGCCCCACCACCCGACGGGCCACGCAGGTGCCGGTCGGGGAAGGCCCGCACATAGGCGCGGGTGACCCTCGGCACTCTGTATAACAGAACCATAACGGGTCCGGACCAGAAGTTCTCCCGTTGTTCAACCGGCCGACCGCCGCCCGTGGATGGCCGAACTCCCGCCCGTTGCATCGTGGTTCCCGCACGCTCCCGCAGGACTCCGAAGCCCATCGCACCTCGGGCCGACGGTCCGGCGGTTCGATACGTCCACCGGTCTCGCCCGAGGCCCGTGGCACTCGACGAAACACGACCGGGCCGATCACGAGAACGTGATCGGCCCGGCGGGTCCGCGGCGGATTGCGCCCGCCTCGGACCGACCCCACTCCGGTTCATCCACCGAGGGAGTTATCGCAGTGTACGGATCCATTCGCGCCCGGCGCGGCCTCGCGGCGACCGCGGTCGCCGCGGTCGCCGTCCCGCTCGCCTTGGCCGGCGCCGCACTCGCCGCGTCCCCCGCCGCCGGCGACTCGACGCCGCCGTTGCCCAACGGCACCAAGAAAGCGAAGACGCTGGTCATCGGCATCGACGGACTGCGCTTCGACAAGCTGCAGAGCGGTGACGCGCCCAACCTGAAGGCGCTCATGGCCGGTGGTGTCAGCGCGCCGAGCAACCTGTACGCGCAGCCGTTCGCGCCCACCGTCTCCGGCCCCGGCTGGTCGACCATCGCCACCGGCGTCTGGCCCGACAAGCACGGCGTGCACGACAACACGTTCGCGGGTTCCCGGTACGACAAGTACCCCGACTTCGCGACCCGTCTGGAGGCCGCCGACCCGACCGCCTCGACCCTCGTGGTCGGCGCGTGGGGGCCGATCGCGTCCACGATCTTCTCGCCGAAGGTCGACGTGCGCGTGCCTACCGACGAGAACGACGACGTCGCCGCCGACACCACCGCGCGGTACCTGTCCACGGGCAATCCCGACACCACGTTCATGCACTTGGACGCGGTCGACGGCGCCGGCCACAACAACGGCGGCACCAGCCCCGAATACGCCAAGGCCGTCAAGGACGCCGACACGCGCGTGGGCAAGGTGCTGGACGCGCTGCGCGCCCGTCCGACGTACGCCCAGGAGGACTGGCTGGTCCTGGTCACCGCCGACCACGGCCACACCGACTCCGGCGGCCACGGCGGCGCGACCCCGCAGGAGCGGCAGACCTTCGTCATCGCCAACGGCGCCGGCCTGCCCGCCGGCACCGTGCGTCACGACGTGCGCCTGGTCGACATCGCGCCGACCGTGCTCAAGCACGAGGGTGTCCGCATCGATCCCGCGTGGGGCCTGGACGGGCAGCCGATCGACGAGATCGAGCCGGACGCCTTCGACACGCTGCGGCCGACCCTGTCCGAGCGGGTCGACGAGGCCGGCATCCCCGCCGGCGTCAAGGGCTTCACGCACACCGCGCCCGAGGGCTGGTCCATCGACAACTCCGCGATGCCCACCGGCGGTGTGACCGAGTGGCGCGGCTGGTCGTTCGCCACCGACGAGTTCTTCACCCGCGCCGAGGGCGGCCAGGCCCGCGAGGGGAATGTGCGCAGCCGCAACGTGTTCGCCGTCGCCGACTCCGACGAATGGGACGACAAGGCGCACGCGGCGGGCCGGTTCGACTCGACGCTCGTCTCCCCGGCCTACCCGGTCCAGGGCAAGGCGAAGGTCGACCTGAGCTACGTCACCGACTACCAGGTGGACGGCCCGCAGACGGGCGACGTGTACGTGTCCTGGGACGGCGGCGAGGCCAAGCTCGTCAAGTCCTACCGCGCGGACACCAACCAGGTCGAACGCCTCACCCTCGACGTGCCGGCCGGCGCCGGGACCGCACAGGTCCGCTTCCGCTACACCGGCACCAACAGCCGCTTCTGGGCCGTCGACCAGGTCGCGCTCACCGCGAGCGGCGACACCACTCCCGGCGGCGACCCGCTGTCCGGCAGCCAGGTCATCACCACCACGGTCACGAGCACCGGCGCCCTGACCATGACCTCGACCGGCGACACGGTGACGCTGCCCGCCCCCGAACTCACCGCCTCCGGCGACCGGTTGGCCACCTCCGGCGCGCTGAACACCGTGCAGGTCACCGACCTGCGCGCGGCCGACCCGGGCTGGAACGTCAGCGGCCAGGTCACCGACTTCACCACCGCCCGGGGCGGCACCGGCTTCGACGGCTCGGCCCTCGGCTGGACCCCGAAGGTGGTCAAGGCGGGCAACGGCCAGCAGGTCACGGCCGGCACCCCGATCGCCCCGGCGACCGACGGCGGCATCAAGACCACCCGCACCCTCGGCAGCGCCGAAGCGGGCCACGGCCGAGGCACCGCGGTCCTGGGCGCCGACCTGAGCCTGAACCTGCCCACCACCACGGCCCCCGGCACCTACAGCGCCACCCTGACGGTCACCGCGATCTGACGGCGAGCCCCGACCACACCACAGGCGGCGCGGGGACACACCGACCCGCGCCGCCTGTGGCCCGAACGGAACCTCATGCCCCACCCCCCGACCCGCCGCTTCCGCCGAGCCGTCACCACCCTTGCCGGCATCGCCGCGACCCTCGCGTGCCTGTTCACCACCTGCCTGTTCATCACCACCGCCGCCGCCACGGCGGCGCCCGCGCCCGCCGACGCCGTGCCCCCGACCGCCACCTGGTCCGTCCAGCCCTCCACCGAGCACGGGCCCGACGACCGGCCGGCCTTCCGGTACGCCCTGGCCCCCGGCGCCCGCCGGGTCGACTACGTCGCCGTCACCAACGTCGGCGACCAACCCCTCACCGTCGACCTCTACGCGCAGGACGCCTTCACCACCGCCTCCGGCGGCTTCGACCTCCTCGCCGCCGGCCGCCCCACCGCCGACGTCGGCGCGTGGATCCGCCTCAAGGAGAGCCGGATCACCGTGCCGCCGCACGCCCGTAGCGACGTGCCGTTCGAACTCGTCGTCCCCACAGACGCCTCCCCCGGCGACCACGCGGGCGGCATCGTCGCCTCCCTCGCCGGCCCCGGCCGGGACCAGGCCGGCAACCGGGTCGTGGTCGACCGCCGCGTCGGCACCCGCATGTACCTGCGCGTCGACGGCCCACTGCGTCCCGCGCTCACCTCGGGCGGCCTCAGCGCGAGCCTGCGCACCTCGCTCGACCCCCGCGACGGCGCTCTGAACGTCACCTACACCGTCCGCAACAGCGGCAACATCCGCCTGGGCGCCCGCCCCGACCTGACCGTCCGCGGCCCCTGGGGCCTGACCGGCACCCACCGAAAACTGGACCCGCTCCCGGAGTTGCTGCCCGGCGCCTCGCTCACCCGAACCGTGCGCGTATCCGGCGTCACCCAGGCCTTCCGCCTCGACGTCGACCTCGCCCTGCACCCGACGCCCGTCCCGGGCGGCTCTCCCGACACGGGCCCGACCACCCACGCCCACACCACCGTTCGCGCCATTCCCTGGAGCGCGGTGGCCACCGCGGCGGCCCTGCTCGCGCTGATCACCGCCCGGCTCGTGCACCGCCGCCGGCGCCGCGGGTCCCCGCTCCCGACCGTAAAGACCTCCCCATCACCAACACCCCACCCCCATCCGGAACATCGACCCATCGCGTAATGTCCCCAGGGCCGCACCAGCGCCCCCAGGAGGCCCCGCATGCACGAGACCGGCACATCCGGAACCGCCGCCATGGTGGCGCTCCGAAACGTCGGTCGGGGTCGGTCCGGCGCACTGCTCCGGCGACTGGGCGGTTCCGGCCTCCTGGCCCTGCGCCGTGCCCGGTCGCTGCCACGTGCCCTGATCGAGGCCGTGTTCGAGACCGACGACACGGACCTGCTCCGGGCGTTGGCCGCGAACCCCGGCCTGGGCCACGACACCCTGCTGCGCCTGGCCGGACTCGGCCGCCCCGCCCTGGCCCGCACCCTGTACCGACCCACGAACCCCGAGCGGCACACGGTCGTGCTCCGGCGCGCCGTCCTCGCCGCGGCCGATCCCGCGGATCCCGACTGGCGCGCGCCGCACGGCTTCGTGCCCTGGCTGCTGACGCAGCATCACGAACGGCTGCTCGAACCGGCGTTGTGGGCCCCCTTCGGCGAACTGGTCGCACACGCCCTGCTCGAACTCGGCCCCGACTTACCCCCGGCCGTGGTCGCCGAACGCCACCGCGCGCTGCGCGCCCTGCTCGACGAATCCGGGTTCGCCCGCTTCCGCCGCGCGGCCGGCGACCTCGACCACGGCGACCTGCTCGACCGCCTCGACGACCCGGCCGCCGCCGAGGTCCGCCGACGCTGCTCCGCCACCCACCTGTTACTCCTGCGCATCCGGCGCGCCAAGGGCCCCGTCCCGGTCCCGCCCGACTGGTCCGCCGCGCGCGAGGAACACCTGCGCAAACCCTTCCCCTCGTCGGTGACCGCGGTCCTCGCCCGATGGGCCGACTGCCCCGACGAGATCGTCCGGGACGGCGGCCGATCCGCCCGCCCCACCCTGCGCGCCCGCGCCTTCCGCCTCCCCGTGCCCGCTCCGGGGCGAGACTGCGATCACGATCTCGACCACGACGAATGGGAATGGACCCCGCTCCTGCGCCGGGGCCTGCGTCGCGGCCGATTCACCGCGTCCGCGCTGCTCACCGAGGCCGGACCGGCCGTGGCGGTGCTCCTGGCCCTGCCCGACGAGGACCCCGCCGTGCATGCCGCCGTACGCGAACTCCTCGCCCCCCTGGGCACCGACGCCGACGCGTGGTCCACCGTCCTCGCCGAACTCCCGCGCTTCCCCGGCACCCCGGCCGCCCTCGTCGCGACGGCCCTCGCCGGCCCCGCCCCGAACCGGGCGCACACCCGCCCCTCCGGCGGCGACCCGGCCCGCATCCTGCTCTTCCGCTGCGCGAGCAGCGCACAACAACACGCGCTGGTGTCCCTGCTCGACCCGCCCGCACTGCGCCCCCTGTTGGCCGCCGCTCCGCCCGACCGCGCGCTGCGCGAACGCCTCCGGGCCGTGCACGGGCCCGCCGCGAACCTGATCCTGGCCGGCGTGGCCGAGCAACCCCCGGAGACCGTCGCAGAGTTACTGGATCTCGACGATCCCGCGGTGAACGCCCTGCTGTTCCGCCGCGTCCACCTGGACGAAGCGGCGGTGACCCGCCTGCTGTCCGGTGTGGACCGCGCGGGCCGCCCGGGCACGGTCCCGCTCGCCTCCGCCCTGCTCGGCTGCCTCGAACGCGACGAAGGGCCGAACCACCGGCTCGCCCTCGACGTCGCCCCCGCCTCGGACGACCCCCGCGTCGCGCGGATCGTGCTGCACCGGCGCGCCGTCCACACCGACGCGGGTCGGCTGCGCGCGCTGCTCGACCGGTGGCGGGACGCCGGTCCCGACGGCGTGCGCGCCCTGATCGACGAGGCCGGCCGCCACGGCCTGGAGGACTCGCGCAACCCCTTCCCGGCCGAGACCGTCAAACTCGCCCGCGCCGCCCTGGACGGCGTCGACGGCCCGGCGCTACTGCGCGCCCGACTGGCCGAGGCAACCACGCCGGCGGCGATCGTCACGGCCCTGCGCGACCCGGCCCACGCCGCCGGCATCGTCCTCGCCGAGTGCGGACCGCCGCCGTGGGACACGCTGATCGAGACCCTGACCCGCGACCCCTGGCCCGACGAGGTCCGGGACGCGGTGGTCATGCACCCCGACTGCCCGCGCGAACTCCTCCTCGCCCGGCTGACGTTCGTGCCCGACCATCCGAAACACGTGCGCACGTGGATGTGGGCCGCCCTGGATCGCGGCGCGTTGACCGTCGAGGACATCGTCCGCACGTGCCGCCCGGCCCGCGTCGCGTTCGACCTCCTGGCCGGCTCGGCGATCATCGAGGACCCGACCGCCCGCCGACCCGCGTTCGACCCGTGGCGACTGCCCGACGAACTGCGACCGCATCGCCTCCGGGCCCGCCTCGGCGCGGCCCCGGAAACCTGGACGGTGGCCGTACGACTCCTGCCCGACTTCTCCGGCACGCTGATCGAACTCCTGGACACCGCGGTGGCCATGACGGCACCCATCAGCCGAGCGACACCCGCCTGCCGGACGCCGCTCAGCCGAGGCGTTTGACGAAGATGTACTCGACACTGCCCGGCGGGTAGTCCCTCACGGTTCCCGCGAGTTCGTAGCCGTGCCCGCGGTAGAAGTCCGGAGCCTGGAAGTCCCACGTCTCCAGTCGCACGTGCCGACACTCCCGCTCGGTCGACGCGATCTTCTCGGCCCGTCCCAGGAGTTCCGAACCCAGCCCGGCGCCGCGCAGGCGCGCGTCGACCCACAGGAGGTGCACGTGCAGCCAGTAGGCCCAGGTGTAGCCGGTCAACCCGCCGACGAGATCACCGTCGTCGTCGCGCACGTAGATCTGGAGGGGCTCCTCGTTCTCGGCGGAAGTCCCGCGCAGGGCCGCCAGATTCGGTGAGACCGCCGTATTGGATTCGGTGAGCATCCGCCCGAGCCAGGCTTCGCGTTCCGGGTCCACGATTACTTCGAACTGCGCCACCCACCCACTGTAGCCGGACCCCCGGGCCCCACGACAGCGACCGATTTCGGCGGTGACTCCCCCATGGGAAGCCGCCGCCGAACATCCGGGCCCCGCCGAACTCCCGGGCCCGCCGGACCCGAACCGGACCGCTCAGCCCCCGTCCACCGCGTACCACGCCGCCGTGTCGCCCGGCAGCACGCCGTCCCCGGGCAGCTCGCCGCTGGCGAGCAACACCGGCCCGTACTCGGGCAGCCGCACCGGCTCCGCGCCCAGATTCACCGCGCACACCGGCCCGCCCCCGCGCCGGAAGACCAACGTGCCCTCCGGCGACGGCAACCACCGCAGTTCCGCGCCGTCTCCGAGGTCCGGGTGCGCCCGACGGATCGCCAACGCCGACCGATACAGCGACAGCGTGGACGCGGGGTCGTGCCACTGCGCCTCGACACTCAACCCGGCCCACTCGCCCGGCTGCGGCAGCCAGGTCGGCGCACTGCCCGGCGCGCCGAATCCGTACGGCGCCCGCCCGCCCGACCACGGCAGCGGCACCCGGCAGCCGTCCCGGCCCCGCTCGGTGTGCCCGGACCGCTCCCATCTCGGGTCCTGCAACACCTCGTCCGGCAGGTCCAACACCTCGGGCAGGCCCAATTCCTCGCCCTGGTATACGTACACCGAGCCGGGCAGCGCCAGCGTCAACAGCGCGGCGGCCCGGGCCCGGCGCAGCCCCTGCTCCCCGTCGCCGTAGCGCGTGACGTGGCGGTGCACGTCGTGGTTGGACAACACCCAGGTCGCCGGGGCACCGACACCGGCGGCGCCGGCCAACGACGCGTCGATCACCTCGCGCAGCGCGGGCGCGGCCCAATCGGTACCCAGGTAGTGGAAGTTGAACGCCTGGTGCAGCTCGTCGGGGCGCACATAGCGCGCGGTGCGCTCCGGGCTCGGCGTCCATGCCTCGGCCACGGCTATCCGGGCGCCGGGGTAGGCGTCGAGGACGCGCCGCCAGCCGCGGTATATCTCGTGTACCCCGTCCTGGTCGAAGAACGGCAGTTCGGCGCTGCCGAGCAGTTCGATCCCGGCGCCGCCGCCGATGTCGGGCAGGCCCTCGGCCTTGACCAGACCGTGTGCCACGTCGATCCGGAAGCCGTCCACGCCCAGGTCCAGCCAAAAGCGCAGCACGTCCTCGAACTCGGCGTGCACCTCGGGGTGTTCCCAGTTCAGGTCGGGCTGCTCGGGGGCGAACAGGTGCAGGTACCACTCGCCGTCCGGCACCCGGGTCCAGGCCCGGCCGCCGAACACCGACTCCCAGTCGTTGGGCGGCAGTTCCCCGTCGACGCCGCGACCGGGGCGGAAGTGGTACCGCGCGCGGGCGGCCGATCCGGGGCCGCCGGCCAGCGCCTCGACGAACCAGGCGTGCGCCTCGGAGGTGTGGTTGGGCACCAGGTCGACGATCACCCGCAGGCCGTGCGCGTGCGCGTCGCGCAGCAGCGCGTCGGCGTCCTGGAGGGTGCCGAACAGCGGGTCGACGGCCCGGTAGTCGGCCACGTCGTAGCCGTGGTCGGCTTGCGGGGAGGCGTAGAACGGGGTGAGCCAGACGGCGTCCACACCCAGTTCGCTCAGGTAGCGCAGCCGGCTGCGTACGCCGGGCAGGTCGCCGATCCCGTCGCCGTTGCCGTCCGCGAAGCTGCGCACGTACACCTGATAGATCACCGAGTCGCGCCACCAGCCGGTGGTCGTAGGGGTGTTCGTGGTCGTGACGGTCATCCGAGAGCTTCCTTCGGGGGAGAAGTCGAAACACAACATCGAGCGCCCGCGCCGGGTCAGTTCTTCACCGCTCCGGCCGTCAGCCCGCCGACGATGAAGCGTTGCAGGAACTGGAACAGCACCAGCACCGGCAGCGCCGCGATCAGCACGCCCGCCGCGAACACGCCCCAGTTGCGGCCCACTCCGTACGAGATGAAGTGGTAGAGCCCGACCGCGAGGGTCTGCTTGTCCGGGTCGTTCAGGACCAGGCTCGCGATCACGAAGTCGTTGAGCGTGGCCACGAAGGACAGCAGCGCGACCACGGCCAGTACCGGTGCCACCAGCGGCAGCACGATCCGGAAGAACACCTGGGCGTGCGAGGCCCCGTCGATCCGCGCCGCCTCGTCGAGGTCGCGCGGCACGGTGTCGAAGAAGCCCTTCATCAGGTAGGTGTTCACCCCGAGCGCGCCGCCGAGGTAGATCATCACCAGTCCCAGCCGGCTGCCCAGACCGATCGCGGGGAACACGTCGTCGAAGCTGGACAGGAGCAGGAACAGCGCGACGTAGGCGAGCAGTTGCGGGAACATCTGGACCAGGAGCAGCGTGGTCAGCCCGGCCCTCCGCCCCCGGAACCGAAAGCGCGAGAAGGCGTAGCCGGCGCAGGCGCCCAGGAGCACCGACCCGATCGCGGTGGCCAGCCCGACCGCCATCGAGTTCAGGAACCACTTGCCGAACGGGTGCAGCGGGTCGTCGAACAGTTCCCGGTAGTGCGCGTCGGTGGTGTCCGAGAACAGTTCGTTGGATCCGGTCAGGGTGCCGCTGGGGTTCAGCGACGCGGAGAGCACGAACACCAGGGGGAAGACGGCCACCACGACCGCGAGCACCCCGATCAGGTGCCGCCATCCGGTGCGCGCGAACCAACGGATCATCAGGACTCCTCGAACGCGCGGCTGCGGCGCAGGCCGACGACGGAGATCGCGGCGACCACCACGAAGATCAGGATCGACACGGCGCAGGCCATGCCGTATTGGCGATTGCTGCCGCCGAAGGCGAGTTTGTACACCAGCGAGATCAGCAGGTCGGTGGAGCCGACCTCGATCGGCGCGTCGGGGTCCTTGGGGCCGCCGCCGGTGAGCATGTAGATGACGTTGAAGTTGTTGAAGTTGAAGGCGAAGGTCGCGATCAGCATCGGGGTGACGGCGGTGAGCAGGAGCGGCAGTTTGATGTGCCGCAGGATCCGTCCGCGTCCCGCGCCGTCGATCCGCGCCGCCTCGGTGACCTCGGCGGGGATCGCCTGGAGCGCGCCGGTACAGATGAGGAACATGTACGGGAAGCTGATCCACACGTTGACCGCGAGCACGCTGAGCCGGGCCAACCACGGATCGGTGAGCCACGGGATGTGCGCGCCGTCCAGGAGCGAGACGTTGACGTAGCCGTAGTCGGTGTTGAGCAGGCCCTGCCACACCAGTGCGGCCAGGAAGGCCGGGAAGGCGTAGGGCAGCATGATCAGCGAACGGTAGATCCGGTGCCCGCGCAGCCGTTTGCCGTCCAGCACCGCGGCCAGGACCAGTCCGATGGCGAACGGCACCGCGACCGAGATGCCGGCGAAGACGAAGGTCCACACCAGCACCCCGAGGAAGGGTCCGCGGATGTCGCGGTCGGTGAGGATCTTCTCGAAGTTGTCCACGCCGACGAAGACCTTCCAACCCGGACTGAGTCTGGTGCCGTCGTCGGCGGCGAAGACGCCGTCGGAGGTGGGTCGATAGACCTTGCCGGTGGCCCGGTCGGTGATGGTGTCGGCGCCGCGGTCGTAGTCGAGCGTGGATCGGTAGGCGGCGGCGCTGATCCCGTCGGCGGTGCGCAGGCTGCCGCTGTTCGGGTCCTCGCTCGCGGGCACCCGCAGTTCGCTGATCTCCTTCTGCCGGTTCGCGATCTGCGCGTAGCTCAGCCGGTGCCAGCCGGGCGCGGCGACCGCGCGCCCGGCGGAGTCGTACACCGGGTCCGCGACGGGCTCCAGCGGGTGCCCCGCCCACCCGAGGCGTACACCCCGGTCGGGCAGGGTCACCAACAGGCCGACCCGGTCGCCGCGGGCGACGACCGCGGCCGGGCGTACCGGCGAGTCGGGTACGCGGGTCTCGCTGTGCGCGAGGATCGCCGCGACGGCGTCGGGCTTGTCGCTGTTGTGGCCGTCGCCGTAGTTCGTGAAGGCGGCGAACCCGGTGTAGAACACCACGTACACCTGGTACACGAGCAGCAACGCGACGCCGGGGGCGAGGTATTTGGCCGGCACGTGGCGCTTGCCGGCGTAGATCACGTTGACCGCGACCGTGCCCACGAGCAGGGCGCCGAACATCCCCCACTTGTGCTGCGCGGCCAGTGCGAGGAGCCCGTAGACCGCGAGGGCGTCGACGACGGCGAGCAGGACGATCCGCACGGCGAG
The DNA here is from genome assembly GCF_042793325.1 of Embleya sp. NPDC056575. NCBI lineage: Bacteria > Bacillati > Actinomycetota > Actinomycetes > Kitasatosporales > Streptomycetaceae > Embleya > Embleya sp. NPDC056575. The sequence continues at coordinate 39,396 of NZ_JBHTVA010000028.1, read as the reverse complement.
GCCGACGAGGCCGCGGCGGGCCGGGGGGTGGCCGGGGTCGGCCGTGGGTCGCCGGCCCGGTGGGGTGTGCGGCGGTTGGGTGGACAGGGTCTGGGTCACGATCTCGGTCTCTCCTCGTCGCTCCGGCTCAGCCGGCGGCGATCTTGGCGCGGATGCGTGCGGCCATCGCGCCGGTCAGCTCCCCCGGATCGCCGTGTCCCTGGATGATGGCCAGTTGGGTCAGGCCCCAGTCGGCCCACACGCTGTCCATGGCGGGCAGGTTCGGCGTCGGCATGCCCGCCTGGGCGGCGCGGGCGAAACCGGCCACTACAGGGTCGTTCTCGACCTGGTCGAGCACGGCGGTGGTCGCCGGGACCCGGCCGCCGGTGTCGTACAGGGCACGCTGCGCCTGCGGAGTGGAGAGGTAGTTGAGCACGAAGTCCTGGGCCAGGATCGGGTTTGCCGACTTGGCGCCGACGAAGAAGCCCTGGACGCCGACGAACGGCCGGGCCGGGGAGCCGTCGGCGCTGGGCACCGGGTCGACCGCGAACGGCACGTGCGCGGCGCGGAAGGTCGCCGCGTCCCAGGGGCCGGCGAGCAGGAACGGGGTCTTGCCCTTGAGGAAGGCGTCGGTGGCGATGTCGGCGGTGAGCGAGGTGGAGAGCACGCCGTCCTTGCCCAGGCCGCGCAGCCATGGGCCGAAGCGCTGACAGCCGGGGCCGTCCAGTTCGAGTTTGGCCTGGTCGTAGGCGCCGTCGGGCTTGGTGCCGAAGACCTGGCAGCCGAACGAGGTCTGCAGCGGGTACAGGTGGTACGGCGAACCGCTCTTGGCGTCGACGGGTACCGCCACCGGCAGTTCGGCGCGACCCTGCTCGACCAACCGACGCCCGGTGGCGAGCAGTTCATCGAAGGAGGCGGGGGCCTGCGGGGCCAGTTCGGTGTTGCGCAGCAGGGCGATGCTGTCGACGGCGTACGGCAGTCCGTACGTGCGGCCCTCGTAGCGCATCGCCTCCAGCGCGACCGGGGAGAAGGCGGCGGCGCGGTCGCCGAGTTCGAGCGGTGCGAGCACTCCGTTGTGGACGAGTTTGCCGAGCCAGTCATGCGGTCCGACGACCACGTCGGGGCCCTGGCCGCTGGGGGCCTGGGAGACGAAGTCGTCGCGGATCTCGCCCAGGCCCTTCTGCACGACCTTGACCTTGACGCCCTTGTCCCGGGTGAACGCGGCGGCGATGTCCTGGAGCGGCTTGGCCCGGGCGTCGTCGGCCCAGACGGTCAGCGAGCCGTTGCCGGCCGCCGGGGCCGAGGCGGGCGAGGCGGTCTTGTCGTCGCCCTTGTCGCCGCCCCCGCCGGCGCACGCGGTGACGAGCAGCGTGGCGGCGGCGAGCACGGCCGGGAGCAGCAGTCGTGGTCTCACGGGGTCTCCTCGATGGGTGCGGTCGTGACGGTCTCGGGTGCGGGGTCGGCGGCGGGCGCCGCGGGGGTATGCGCGTTCGGGTCGGTCCACGCGGGGACGTGCACGGTGATCCGGCGGTCGCCGTCGTGGTGGAAGGGGTCGCGGATCGGTGTGCCGTCATCGGTGAGGCCGTCGCAGCGCCAGCCGCGACCGACCGCGCCGTTGAGGCCCACCCCGCGCGGCAGCCGCCAGGTGCCGTGGTGGATGCCGGCGGCGACGCGCGTGGTGACCAGGCCGGAGTAGTACACGGTCTCGTCGGCGGGCAGGTCGGCGGCGGTGGTCACGGTGACCTCCAACAGCGCGTCGGCGCCGCCCTCGACCACCTCCAACGTGCCCTCGGCGGTACGGCCGCCGGCCGTCGCGGTCAACGTGACGGGCCCGGGTCGACCGGGGGTGACCCGGGCCAGGCCGAGCGGGCGCAGCGCGTCGGCGGGGGTCCAGGCGAGCGCGGCGTCCAGTACCGAGTAGGTGCAGCCGTCGGCACGCACGCCCACCGGCGCCACGCTCACGTCGGCCTGTCCGGTGGCCACCGCGGGCCGCTCGGGCATGGTCAGTTCGACCAGCGGCAGGTCGGGGTCGCCGAACAGGTGCAGCAGCGCGCTGCCCACCCGTCGGGCCCAGGCGCTCTCGTGGTGCGGCGCCCGCGGATCCTCGTGGAAGCGCACCTCGCGGTCCGGCGCGTAGCCGAGGTCGGTGACGAGGTGGTCGACCAGGTCGCGGGTGTGCCGCACGGTGATCAGGCCCTCCATGCCGCCGATGTCGATCCAGATCCGCGCCGGGCCACGCGCGCTCTGCCGGTGGTGCACGGGCGTCTCGGCGAGGGTGATCGGATCGACGAAGACCAGGAACGGCGAGAGCACTCCGGCCAGGCCGAACACGTCGGGGCGGCGAAACGCCAGGTGGTAGCTGACCAGGCCACCCATCGAGGAGCCGAGCACGGCGGTGTGCGCCGGGTCGTCGGTGATCGGGTACCGGGCCGCGATCAGCGGGCGCAACTCCTCGATCAGGAAACGCTCGTACAGCTCGCCCCGGGACAACGCGCGCGGGTCGCGCGGGTAGGGCACGTAGTGGCTGTACTCGGCGCCGCGGTCGTCGCGTCCGTTGTCCACGGCCACCGCGATCAGCGGCGGCAGCAGGCCGGCGGCGATCAGCCGGTCCAGGGTCTCCTCGACCCGCCAGCTGGGTTCCAGGCCGGTGCGGGCGAACACGTGTTGCCCGTCGTGCAGCCACACCACGGGGTACGGTCCGCCCTGCCGGTCGTAGCCGGGCGGCAGGTACACGTGGACGTCGCGCACGTTGTCCAGGTGCGTCGAGCGCACGTTCGACAACGTCTCGATCACGCCGCCGGTGTTCGCGGGCAGGGACATGCGGGGGGACTCTCCCGGGGTGGGTGCGGGGGCGGCGGGCTCGGTGCGGGTCACGGGTGTTCCACCCGCCAGACGTGGAAGGCCGGTCCGTCGGCGGGCATCGGCTCGCCGGGGCGCAGGTCGGGTCCGCCGGTCAGGCTGTGCGCGGCGACCGGCGCGGCGACCGGGGTGTGCGAGGCGCGGTCGACCTGGACGAGCAGCGTCTCCTCGGGCAGCCACCGCTCGAACAGCACGGTGTCGGCAGCGCAGCGCAGCCAGCGCAGGCCGCCCTCGCGCAGGGCCCGGTGTCCGCGCCGCAGCGCGATCAGGTCGCGGTAGACGCGGTGGGTTTCGTGGTCCCAGCGCGCGGGGTCCCACGGGAACGGCCGGCGGCCGTCCTCCAGGTGCACCCCTTCCACGCCGACCTCGTCGCCGGCGAACACCATCGGCAGGCCCGGCAGGGTGAACAGCAGTGCGGCGCCCAGGTGTTGGCGTTCGCGCCCGGCCATCGAGCGGAAACGCTGGGTGTCGTGCGAGTCGAGCAGGGTCAGGTTGTGGGTGTACGAGCGCCAGGGCAGCAGGGCGGCGAAGTCCCGCATGACGGCGGCCAGTTCGTCGCCGCCGTAGTCCGGGATCGGCCCGGGCACCCCCCAGAACTCGGTGAGCGGCGCGTCGGCGAGCCACCCCCAGACCGGTCGGGTGAAGCCGGAGTAGGCCATCGTGCCCTGCCAGCCGTCGCCGCGCAGGGACGCGGACGCGTCGTGCTGGTGCTCGGCCAGGAGCAGCGTGTCCGGTGCGGCGGCGTTCAGCGTGGCGCGGGTGGCGCGGGCCACCTCGGCGTTGCGGTCCTGCGTGCCGTAGCGGCCGGCCGACTGGGCGACGTCGATCCGCCAGCCGTCGAGCCCGAAGTCGCGCGGATACCGCGCCACCACCGAGCCCGCGCCTTCATACAACCGCGCCCGCAACTCGGCGGAGGCGTGGTCGAACTTCGGCAGCGTGTCCACACCGCAGAACGAGGCGTAGCGGCCTCGATCCGCGCCGTCGAAGTAGTAGAAACCGGCCTCGGCGGAGTCCGGTTCGGCCTGTCCGCGCCGGAACCACTCGTGCCCGTCCCCGGAGTGATTGAGCGTCAGGTCGCCGATCACCCGCATGCCGCGCCGGTGTGCCTCGGCGGTCAGCGCCCGCAGCGCCTCGTCGCCACCGAGCAGCGGGTCGACCCGGTCGAAGGTGGTCGCGTCGTAGCGGTGGTTGGAGCGGGCCGGGAAGAACGGGGTGAGGTAGAGGACGTTCGCGCCCAGTCCCCGGATGTGGTCGAGCCGGTCGAGCACGCCCCACAGGTCGCCGCCGTAGATCTGCTGGAGTGCGCCCGGGGTGCCCCACGGGACGGGGTCGTCCCAGGCGGCCGGAGTGGCCCAGTCCGGGAGGACGTCGCTCTGCCGGGCGGAGCGGGCGAAGCGGTCCGGGAAGATCTGGTACACGACCGCGTCGGCGGCCCAGGCGGGCGGCGCCGGGTGGGTGGTGAGGGTGAAGTCGCCGGTGTCGGGCACGTCGCGCGAGGCGACACCGGCGCCGGTCAGCCAGCGGTTGCCCGTGGGGGTGTCGAGCAGGAAGCGGTAGCCGAACTCGGTGCTGCCGACCTCGACCTCGACGCGCCACCAGGTCTCGTCGCCGGCCACCCGATCCACCCGCGCCTCGGTGAACACCGGTTCGCCGTCGAGCTTGGTGCGCACGTGTACCCGCTTGGTGCCGGCGTCGGTGCGGGCGCGCACCAACAGCTCGACGCGCTCGCCCGGTTGCGGCGACGGGTTGCTCACGTAGCCCGGCGAACCGTCGTGATGTGCCACTGTGTTACAGAGTGTTTCCGGTGGGTGCATGGTGTTTGCGACTCCGAAACGTGCCGTTCATCAGGTCGAATGCCGAGGAGCGTAAAAGCTCGACGCTGACGACTGCAACACTCTGCAACATGTTTCAAAGATTTTGTTGCAACGGAGAAACACGTTTCGCTAGCGTGTGCGCGTCTCCCGTGCGCCGTATCCACCCGAGAGAGGTGACCATCGCGTGACACCAGACCGCCCATCGGTCCGCAGGATCGCCGACCGGATCGGGGTGAGCGCGGCGACCGTCAGCCGGGTCCTCAACGACAAGCCCGGCGTCGCCGAACACACCAGGACCCGGGTCCTGGCGGCGATCCGCGAGCAGGGCATGGTCGCGCCGGCCCCGGTCGGACAACCCTTCGTCGGCATCATCGTGCCGGAGCTGGAGAACCCCGCCTTCGCCCTGCTGGCCGGCGCGGTGGAGGCGCGGCTGAGCCAGTACGGGGTGACCGCGCTGATCGGCAGCTCCACGAAGCACGGGCCGACCGAGCTGGACTACATCGAAACCCTGTTAAGGCGGGGCATCGAGGGACTGGTCCTGGTCTCCGGACGACACGCCAACCCCGAGGCCGACCACGGCTTCTACTGGCACCTGCACGGGAAGCACGTGGCGATGGTGCTGGTCAACGGCGGCGTGCCGGGCCTGCCGGTGTCGACGGTCACCACCGACGAGGCGGCCGGCGCCGCGATGGCGGTGGCGCACCTGCACAGCCTCGGGCACACCCGGATCGCGCTGGCCGGCGGCGAGGAGTTCTACCGCCCCTCCCGCCACCGCCTGGCCGGCTACCGCGCGGCGATGACCGCGACGTTCGGCGGCTGCGACGACGCGCTCTACGTGGAGTCCACGTACTCGATCACCGGCGGCCAGGCCGCGGCCCGCCGCCTCCTGGACGCCGGCGCCACGGCGATCATCACCGGCAGCGACCTGATGGCCCTCGGCGCGATCTCCGCCGCCCGCGAATCCGGCCGCCACGTCCCGACCGACGTCTCGGTGGTCGGCTACGACGACTCATACCTGGCCGCCCACAGCGACCCGCCACTGAGCACGATCCAACAACCAATAGAACAAATGTCCACGGCAATCGCCACGGCGATGTGGCAACAACTCCAGGGCTACCACGCCCCCCACGTAGACCACCGCTTCACCCCCCGCCTGGTAGCCAGAGCCTCCACAGGAGCACCCCCCACAAAGCCCACCCCATGAAGCCCCCCGACGCCCCGGAAACCACCCCCAACCACAGCCCCCGACACGCGCCACTCGAACCAAACCAGCCCCTCCGGCACCTGAGGACACCCGGCCGGAGGCCAAACCCCAGCCCCCGGCACTGGGAACACCCAAACAATCAGCCCGTCCCGCGCTTGAGGACCCCGGGCCGGAGGCCACCACCAAACCGCAGCCCCGACACACGGAACACCCAAACCAAACCAGCCCGTCCGGCGCCTGAGGACACCCGGCCGGAGGCCAAACCGCAGCCCCCGGCACTGGGAACACCCAAACAATCAGCCCGTCCGGCGCCTGAGGACACCGGGCCGGAGGCCACCACCAAACCGTGGCCGAAGGCCAAACCGCAGCCCCCGGCGCCGGGCCACCAACCCCCCAGCCCGTCCGGCGCTTGAGGACAACCGAGCCGGGCCCACCCGCGACCACCGTGCGCGCGCGACCTCAGCCACCCCGAACCCGGCCCAGCGACTGCAACATGTAGCGCTCACGGTCATACGGATCCGCCCCCGCACGCTCCCGCCTCGGAACCGTCCGCCCCCCAAACGGCCGATACCCCTCGAATTCGCTCACCAGGACCCCCTCCCCCCGCGTCAGCCCCGGCAACCGCCCCGTGACCCCGTGCACCATCGCCGCCGGAAGGCTCCCCCGCACCAGGAACCGATCCCCCCGCGCCACCTGCTCCTCCGGCACCGCCCGCGCCGCGGAAAGCGCCGACAACACCACGCCCAGGCAGTCCGCCGGAGTCTCCACCTCGAACCGATGCGTCGGCTCGAACACCCGCGTCCCGGCCCGCCGCAACGCATCGGCCACCACCAGCGGCGTCACACTGCGGAAGTCCCCCGCCGCACTCACCGGACTGAAATACCCCGTACGGGTCAACGTCACCGTGCAGTCCAGCACTTCCCACCCATACAACCCCTGCCGCAACGTCCGACGCGCACTCTCCTCGATCGCCCGATGGAACGCGAGCGGCAACGCCCCCAGCTCGACCCCCAGCCGCAACTCGATCCCGCTCCCCGGCGGCGCCGGCTCGACCCGCACACCGACCGTGGCCCAGAAGTAGGTGGGCCCGTCCGCGTCCATCTCCTCCACGGCCTCGCCCACCCCGACCGGGCGCTCGAAGTACAGCGGCCGCGACTCGGCGAACGCCACCCGCAGACCGAACTCCTCGGCCAGCGTCGACCCGATCACCTCCTTCTGCACCTCGCCGTACAGGCGCACCGAGATCGCCCCCGACGACTCGTCGCCCCGCACGTCGATCATCGGGTCCTCCTCGGCCATCCGCTGCAACGCGGCGTACAGCGCGGGGCGTTCGCCCGGATGCCCGGGCGTGACCTCGGATTCCAGCGTCGGCGGCGCGAACAGTCCGGTCCGAGGCAGCCCGTCCGCCGACCCCAGTTGGTCGCCGACCCGCGCCTGCGCCAGACCCCGCACCTTCGCGATGGTGCCCGCCGTCGCATCCGCGTCCCGGACCGCCGTACCACGATCGAAGACCTGCACCCCGGAGGCCCGCACGGTCGACTCGACCACACCGCCCCCGTGTTCGCGCCGGAACAGCGCGACCGCTTCCCGCGCCCGAAGCACCCCGCTCCAGGTCCGCACGTACGCGATCTTCTCCCCCGCGCGCCCCCGCTCGATCTTCAACACGACCGCTCGCAAGGGCTCTTGCCCCGCCGCCGCCTCGACGCGCGGCAACCACGCGGCGATTCCCCGCACCAGGTGTTCGACCCCTTCCCCGTTCAGGGCCGAGCCGAAGAAGACCGGGTACACCCGCGCCTCTCGTACCTGGCGCCGCAGTTCGCGCGTGTAGTCCGCCGCCGTGACCACGACCCGGTCGTCCAGATACGCGTCCACGAACGACTCGCCGTGGTCGGCGAACGCCTCCGCGAGCCGCTCCGCGAACCCCGGGTCGCCCACGTCGAAGGGCGCGAATCGCGCGTCCGCGGTACCGATCCCGGCCACCGACCCCATCGCGACGCACCCGGGCCCCAGTTCGGCGGCCAGCGCGGCCCGCACCTCCCGGTAGCGCGCACCCATTCGGTCGATCTTGTTCACGAACACCAGGACGGGGATCCGCAGTCGGGCCAGCGAACGCATCAGCACCCGGGTTCGGGCCTGCACGCCCTCCACCGCGGACACCACCAACACGGCGCCGTCGAGTACGCGTAGCGCCCGCTCCACCTCCGCGACGAAGTCGGAGTGGCCGGGGGTGTCGATGACATTGACCTGGAGGTCGTCCACTCGAAACGCCACCACGGCGGAACGGATGGTGATCCCACGCCGACGCTCCAGGTCGAGCGAGTCGGTCTGGGTACTGCCGGCATCGACACTGCCGACTCGGGAGATCACTCCCGCGTCGAACAGCAGACGCTCGGTCAGGCTGGTCTTCCCCGCGTCAACATGCGCGAGAATCCCGATGTTCAGATGGTTCATGACGGCCAGAGGCTCCTGCGGCTGCACTGATGGGAAGAATTCCGTAGAGACCGCTGAACCCTCGGCGCATGACGTTCCTCTCCGAACGAACTCATCCCATGTGACACAGTGCGTCTGGCACCCTAACACCGCCCCGACGCACATCCGCGCTCTTTTCCCGGCGCCCGCCCACCACCCGCGACCGCTACTCCGGCGGCAGCTCACCCTGCACGATGCGGGCGATCAGCGCCCGGCGACTGGACACCCCGGCCTTGGTGAAGACGGCCTTCAGGTGGTCCTGGACGGTGTACGGGGTCATCGCCAGGACCCGGGCGATCTCCCGCGTGTCACAACCGCGAATCGCCTGCAACGCCACCTCCTGCTCGCGCCCGGTCAACCCGAACGCGGCCAGGTACAGCGGCATCGTCTCGGCCGGTGACGCGGGCGAGGCCACCACCCCGACGTGCCCGTCGGCGAAACCGTCGACCAGCGAGGCATGCAGCACGAACCACCGCCCGTCCCCGGTGCGCACCCGAATCGGCACCTGCGCGGCGAGCACCCCGGACGCGGCCCGTCGCGCGTGCTCGGACACCATCGCGAAGGCGGTGGGCACGGACAGTGAGGCCGACGAGTCGTCGGCGAGGTCGGCGAGCAGCCGCTGGGCCCGCTGATCCGCCGCGACCAGGCCGTTCGACGGACCGAGGATCATCATCGCGGGCGCCTGATCCGCCGGGAGCGCCCACGTCGGGGCGGCATGGCAGGCGCGCAGCGCGTTGCCGATGTGCCGCGCGGCGACATCGGCCAGGTCCCGCTGCCGGCCCAGAAAGGGGCCGTGCTCGCGACCCCGCATGAACGCGGCACAACCCCACCGGCCGCCCTGCGTGTCGAAGACCATGCGCAATTCGTCACCGAACCCGGACGGGGCGAGCTGCTCGCGAAATCTCATCGCCCGTTCGGGCTGCCCCCGAGTCGCCCGACTCAGCGTCTCGGCGCGGACCCCACTGCGCCGGATCGCGGCGAAGGAGGCGATGTCCTCGTGCCACACCTCGATCCGCACCGCCTCACGAAACCCCGCCATGCTCAGGTCGTTGCTCACCACGGAGGTGACGAGCCCGGTCGTGGGATCCGCGGTGTGCCAACAGACCGCGTCGTACCCGAGCACATTCCGCAGCAACTCATCGGCCCGCGCGAACACTTCGGCGGCGGATCGACCCGGTGTAGCCAACTCCCGTAAACCATCGATGACTTGCTTCGCAGTACTCGATGCCATGGCGGGAACGTAACACGCTGGAACCGACCACGTCCGCAGTGCGACGATCGTGATTTCGGTGGACCCGACCGCCGATCGACGCTTTCTCTCCTGTTCCACGAGTCGCGTCGCATGCGAGGATCGGGGTGATCGGAAAGGGGCCCCCGATGGCACGGGAACACGAGAACGGCACACGTCCGCCGGTACGGGTGCGGACCGTCGACGTCGACACGGGCGCCGTGCCGGTCTTCCTCACCATGCTCGACAGCGCGGTGGCCTGGCTGACCGCCGCCGGCCGCCCCGGCCAATGGGGCACCGAACCGTGGTCCACCCGCCCGGGGGGTGAGGCGCGCGTCCAGTCGGTGATCCGCTGCGGGCACGCCCGTCTGGCCGAGATCGACGGTGTCCCGGCCGGTGGTTGTGTCTTCTCCGACACGCCCTCCGCGTACATCGACCCGGTCGACGAACCCGAGTTGTTCATCAACCTCCTCGTCACCGACCGCCGCTTCGTCGGCGCGGGTGTCGGCGCCGCCCTGATCGCGGACGCCCGCCGGGAGGCGGCGAGCCGCGGCGTCGACCTGATCCGCGTCGACTGCTACGGAGGCGACGACGGCGCTCTGGTCCGCCAATACCAAAGCCTGGGCTTCACCCCCGTCACCCCCTTCACGGTCGAACGCCCCGACCAACCCGAGTGGCCCGGCCAGTTGCTGGCCATGCGCCTGAAGTCCGGCTGATCCGCCACGCCGGCCCGGCGACCCGGCATCATGAGCGCATGATCACCATTCACCTCAGGTACGAGATCGACGCCGACAAGCTCGCCGACTTCGAGGAGTACGGCCGCCGCTGGATCCACCTGGTCAACCGCTTCGGCGGCACCCACCACGGCTACTTCCTGCCGAGCGAGGGCGACAGCGACATCGCCTACGCCCTCTTCTCGTTCCCCGGGTTCGCCGCCTACGAGCGGTACCGCATCGACAGTGCGACCGACCAGGAATGCCAAGCCGCGATCGAACTCGCCCGCACCACGGGCTGCATCAAACGCTACGAACGCCGCTTCCTACGCCCCCTGGACACCAACCCGCAGCCGTAGACCCGCAGCCGTAAACCCCCGAGCCCACGGCCACCTCGCTCCGGCACACCAAGCCGACGGTCGCGCCGGTGGCGGCGACCCGCAACCGGTTCACTCGCGGCCATGGGGCTCAGGACTGGGTTATCAGGCGGGTTCGGGTGAAGTTTCGGTCGGCGAGGTCTTCGGGGTGGATCAGCCAGTACAGGGTTCCCGTGTCGGCCCATTCCATTCCCGCGGCCTCGTCGCTGTCGAACTGGGCGAGGAGGACCCAGTGGGTGGCCGCCGCGTCCAACTGTGGGTCGCCCCACAGGCGTTCGATGCCGAGTTCCGCGGCTGCGGCCTCGTATTCCACCGGGCCCTGGATCGGTGCGGCATGTCCGCCGATCCGGTGGCCGATGTGGCTGTTGAGCTTTGCGAAGGCGCGGCGGAACGGCCTCAGCGCGGCCGGGATTTCGCGAGGCTCGGGCCACGGGTCGTCGGTGCCGAGCAGGGCCCTGCGCACCTGTGGCAACCAGAGGTCGGGGGCACTTTGCTCGACCTCCGCCGCCAACTCCACCCGCGGGTACGGTGCCGGCCCACGGGGCACGTCGGCCGGGAAGACCGGCGTGCCCTCCGGGACATACAGCACTCGGGCTCCGACCCACGTCGCGGGATCGTAGATGGAGACGAACGCCGGCCCGTCGTCGCCGTCACTCTCGACCCGGCCGTCGAAGTAGAAGAACAGCAACGTTCCGTCGGGCGGAAAGCCCGGCGACCGCCCGGCCGCCGGCAGCGCCGCACACCGCACCGAGGCGATGAACGACAACGGCCCGACCCCCGGCCAGTCGGGCCAATCGACCCCACTCGGCAACTCCGGCGCGCCGCCGAGGACCGCGACGACCTGCTCGCCGGCACCGGCTCGGCGCAGCCGAACGCCGGGACGCAGCAACGCGATCCACCGTCCGGCGAGGTCGGAGGGCAGGTGCTCGGCGGCAAGCCGGGAGTAGCGCTCATCGATCACGCCGATCATGATGCCACCCGTCCCCGACAGGCGAAGCGGCACAACGCGGCCGACCCCGCGGCAGCGCCCGCCGACCATCCGGATCGACCGCGTCGCACGGCATGGCCTCCTTGGCGATGGCCCGGGGCCGCCATCCCTCGCGGGACGGCGACCCCGGGCGGTCGTACCGAAGTACCCGAGTCCTGTCGGCCGTGGTCCTACCGGCCGAAGTCCTTGCCGACGACCAGCGGCCGACCGGCCGTGTCGGCGGACGCGAGGTCGCGCCCGGCCTCGACGCGCCCGTCCACGGTGTACTGGTAACAGGGGAACCGGATGCACACCACGGAGCGACTCACGCCGTGGAGCACGTCGAAGCCGGTGCGGTTCGCGATCGACAGAACCGGCTCCCGGATCGTGTATCCGGCGTCACCGCGCTCCTCGATCGCCCGCGCCGAGACGACCGTGCGCGTTCCCGTGAGGCTCTCCCCGCTGTAGACGCAGAGGTTCCCCGTCGGGCAGGAGGTGTCGGGAGCGGCGGCGTCGGCCCGTGCGGTGGGCGCGAAGACGAGCGTGCTCATGAGGGTGCCGGCAACCACGCCGGACGCCGCGATGGCGAGTGAGCGGAACATCGAAGTGTCCTCATTCCTTGTTGTGCGTTCTACGTGGCCGAGTTCGTATCGATCTCGTTCGCGTCGAGCCGGCCCCGCCGCCCCGGGGGCCGTGCGGTTGGTTGGCCCGGCTTCGACGCAGGCCACATTTCCGCATCGACAGCGGTGCGTGAAACCCCATTTACGGACAGTGGCGACACGCTCTGTTTCGGCCTCGTCACCGAAAGTGGACAACGCATGCGGCGATCATGTGACCGACCGACTACACCCGGTGAAATCCCGGAAAACAGCCCAGCGAGCCGAAAGTGAAGAACCCCCTCTTCGACACGCTCCCGGGGACTCGCTCATCCCCGTCACGCGGAACCCCCCGCCCACTCTCGGACATCACCGCATGGCCGATTCCGAAGGGTCACGCATTCCGATTCCGCCAACGCGCGACCGGCGCGGCGTTCCGACTCCGCTCAGCGTGTGTCGCCCGGGTCGCCGCCCACCACCGCCGCTCGGGCGGTTTCCAGGCGGGTACTCGGCAGGCGGTAGGGGGAGCAGGAGACGTAGGTGATGGGGAGGCCGGCGAGGTAGTGGATCGACGCCGGGTCGCCCGCGTGTTCCCCGCAGACGCCGATGCGGAGGTCCGGCTGGGCGCGGCGGGCCTCGGTGACGGCGCTCTCGATCAACCGGCCGACGCCGGCGCGGTCGAGCGTTTCGAACGGGGAGACGGCCAGGATGCCGCGCTCCAGGTAGGCGGCCAGGAAGGAGGCTTCGGCATCGTCGCGGGACAGCCCCCACGTGGTCTGGGTCAGGTCGTTGGTGCCGAACGAGAAGAAGTCCGCCTCACCCGCGAGTTCGGCCGCGGTGAGCGCGGCCCTGGGCAGTTCGATCATCGTGCCCACCGGACACCGCACCGCCACGCCCGCCTCCCGCCCGACCTCGGCGAGGACTCGCTCCACCTCCGCCCGGGCCGGGCGCAGTTCCTCGACGGTGGCCACCAGCGGGATCATGATCTCCGCCCTGGGGTCGCCGCCGGCCCGCAGCCGGGCCACCGTCGCCTCGGCGATCGCGCGCACCTGGGTGGCGATCAGGCCGGGGACGACCAGGGCCAGGCGCACCCCGCGCAGCCCCAGCATCGGGTTGCGCTCACGCAGGCGTTCGCCCGCCTCGTACATCCGTGCCTCGCGCGCGTCCGGCTCCCGCCCCGCCGCGCGCTCCCGGGCGATCCGTACCGCCGATTCGGTGTGGTCGGGCAGGAACTCGTGCAGCGGCGGGTCGATCAGCCGGATGGTCACCGGCAGGCCGTCCATGGCCGCCAGGATGTCGGTGAAGTCGCGGCGCTGGAGCGGCAACAGGGCGTCCAGGGCCCGCCGGCGGTCGGCGTCGCCGCGGGCCAGGATCAGGTCCTCGACGAGCCGGCGCCGATCGCCCAGGAACATGTGTTCGGTGCGGCACAGGCCGATCCCCCGGGCGCCGAAGCGCCGGGCCCGGGCCGCGTCCTCGGCGGTGTCGGCGTTGGCGAGCACGTCCAGGCGGCGGGTCCCGTCGGCCGCGTCCAGGAAGCGGGCGACCGCCTCGACCACGCCGGGCGTACGCTCGCGGGTCTCCAGGTAGTGCGTGACGGGCGAGGCCACCAGCGGCAGTTCGCCGAGGTACACGGTGCCGGCCGTGCCGTCGACCGAGATCCTGTCGCCCTCCGCGACCACGGTCCCGTCGGCCGCGGTGGCCCGCCGGCCCTCGATGTCGATGTCCAGGTCAGCCGCACCGCACACGCAGACCTTGCCCATGCCGCGCGCGACCACCGCCGCGTGGCTGGTCTTGCCGCCCCGACCGGTGACCACGGCCTCGGCGGCGATCATCCCGGGCAGGTCGTCCGGACTGGTCTCGGGCCGGACCAGCACCACCGGCTCCCCCGCCTCGGCCCGCCGGGTCGCCTCGGCCACGTCGAACACCGCCGCGCCGACCGCCGCCCCGGGCGAGGCCGGCACACCGTGCGCGAGCGGTTCGGTGTCGGCGTGCGCGTCGAAGCGCGGGAAGGTCAGCTGGTCGAGCTGCCCGCCGTCGACCCGCGCCAGCGCCTCCGGCCAGTCGATCACACCCTCGTCCACCAGCGCGCAGGCGATCCGGAAGGCCGCCTCGGCGCTGCGTTTGCCCACCCGGGTCTGCAGGATCCACAACCTGCCCCGCTCGACGGTGAACTCCACGTCGCACAGGTCGCGATAGTGCGCCTCCAACAGTCCCAGGCACCCGATCAGGCGTTCGTACGCGGTGGGATCGAGCCGTTCCAGGTCCTGGAGCGCATGCGCGTCCCGCACCCCGGAGACCACGTCCTCGCCCTGCGCGTCGGGCAGGTAGTCGCCGTACACGCCGGTGCGTCCGGTGCCCGGATCGCGGGTGAACGCGACGCCCGTGCCCGAGTCGGGCCCCGAGTTGCCGAACACCATCGCCTGTACGGTCACCGCCGTCCCCAGGTCGTCGGGGATGTGCTCGCGCCGCCGGTAGACCCGGGCCCGCTCGCCGTTCCAGGACCGGAACACCGCGAGCACCGCCCGATCCAACTGCTCGCGCGGATCCTGCGGAAACTCCTCACCGGTGTCCGCCGCGATCAGTGCCCGGAACTCCCGCACAACCGCCATCAGGTCGGACACACCCAGCCCCAGGTCGTCGGCGATGCCCAACTCGGCCCGCCGCCGGCTCAGCACCTCCTCGAACCGCGTCGCGGCCACGCCCAGCACGGTGGTCCCGTACATCTGCACCAGTCGGCGATAGGAGTCCCACGCGAAGCGCTCCCGGCCGCTCGTCTCGGCCAGACCGAGCACCGAGGCGTCGTTGAGGCCGACGTCGAGGATCGTGTCCATCATCCCCGGCATGGAGAACCGTGCCCCCGAACGCACCGACACCAGCAGCGGATCGTCCGGCTGCCCCAGCCGCCGTCCGATCGACTTCTCCAGGTCGGCCAGGTGTTCGTCGATCTCCCGGTCCAGGCCGGTCGGCGGCGCGCCGGTGCGCAGAAAGACCCGGCAGGCGTCGGTACTCACCGTGAACCCGGGCGGTACCGGCAGGCCGAGCCGGGTCATCTCGGCGAGGTTCGCGCCTTTGCCGCCGAGCAGATCGGCCCGATCGCGGGAGCCTTCGGAGAAGTCGTACACGTACGCGCCGGCCATGGGAGTCCCCTTCCTGCGCGGCGGCCCGCGACGGGCGGGGGCCGTACCGGGGCCGGAGGCGACGGCGCCGAGCGTGGTGGGACTCGGGACTCGGGACTCGAATCGACGCGACTCCACGCGCGGTCCGCCGCGAAGAGCCCGATCCGCCACGCCCGATCGGCGGCGCCGCCCGGGTCCGGGGGCTGCCCCGGACACGATCGTGGCGTCGACACCGGCCGTCTTTCACGATAGCGCCGGGCGGGCCCGGTGACCCGGCGCGCGATCCGGTGCCGGCGGCTTTCGGGAGGCCCGGTCCGGGTTCGGAGGACACACCTCGATCTCCGGTCGAGCTTCAGGGTCGGCTTCCTTCGGCTCGCTCGGCTCCCCTCGACTCCCCTCGGCTCCGGCTTCAGGGTTCGGCGGCCGTCCGGGATCAGTCCTCGGTCAGCCGCAGCACCAGGTTGGCGCGGTCGATCGCGGTCAGCACCGGGCCGGGCGGGACGGCCGCCTCCCGGGCCCTCTCGATCAGCGTCGCCGCGTCGACTCGGGCCAGCTCGGCCACCGTGCGCTCGCCCAGTACGTCGGCCAGGTGCGGGGTGTCCGCGACCGCGAGCAGGGCGCGCGCCGGCAGCGCCCGTACCGCCGCCGGGTCGTCGGCGGTCAGCACGTCCTCGGCGCGGCTCTCGTCGAAGGCCCGCGCCGCGGCCTGCCGGGTGACCTCGCCCCACCGCGATCCCGCCAGGCTCTGACCGGGTTGGCCGCAGTAGAAGCCGAAGCCGCCGAACGAGGCGGCGAAGCGGCGGTTGTACAGCGGGTCGACGGTGAGCCGACCGTCCGCCGCCGCGGTGAAGTCGGCCAGCACCACCCACGGGTCGGTGGGGCACGACGGGCACGGCCGGGTGCCGTTGCCGGTGATCCGGGACGAACAGCCGGTCGTCTCCTGGCGGGTGTCGTCGATCCCCGCGAGGTACGCCGGGGGCAGCGTGTCCAGCACACCGAACACGAAGCCCTCCCGCACCCGGCTGTACTCGCAGGCCGTGTCCTCGCACCCGCACCCGGCCGCCGCCACGGGCGCGGTGAGGCATTCGTCGTACCGCACCGCCAGGTAGTACGTGCGCCCCGGTTCGCGGCGCCGGCGCACCGGCGCGCACCACGGGTCGGTCGGCGGCGGGCAGCCCTCGGTGCCGCCGGGCAGCGCGTCGCGCACGTCCACCCGCACCGGATGCTCGATCACGATCTCGTCGCCGTACGGGCCCAGCACGTAGCCGGCCGACACGTCGAGCAGCCAGGGCAGCCGGCCGCCGTCGCCGAACGGCACCGTGCGTACGCTCGCCCCGCACACCACGCCCCATCCGTGCAGCAGCCGGTTGTGGCGGCGCATGCGCTCCAGCAGCCAGACCCCGGTCTGCGTCAGGTCCTCCGGGCCGACGAGTTGTCCGCCGAACCAGCGGGGGCGCAGCCGCCCGGTCGCGTGTCCCGCCAGGCAGTCCCCGCATCCGCAACCACCGGAACCGGACCCGCCGGTCCCGGCGTCGCCCCCGCCGCACCCACAACCGCACCCGCCCGGCCCGCCCGGCGCCACGGGCCGGATCGTTTGTTCGTACCCGGTCAACGTCCCTCAGCTCCTCGGTATGCGTATCGGTGTGCGTATGGGTGTGCGTATGGGTGTGTGAGTCGGTGCGCGTGCGGGTGTGCGTCGCGGCATACGCCTCGGTGGGCGTCTCGGCATGCGTGTCGGTTCACCGCCGCCGCGCTCATCCCCGCGCCACCGTGAACGCGATGTGCAGGAACCCGCCGGGGTTCCCGTCGAACAACCGCTCGCCGACCGTCGACCGGGTGCCGAGGACGCCGGCCGGCGGCGGCGGGAGCGGGTGCCGGTCGCCGGACCAGATCGAGAAGAGCGTGTGGTTGTCCAGCGCGGTACCGAGGAAGTCCGCGTCCAGCGCCAGGGTCGGCGCGTCCGCGCCCGACGGCGGCACCGCGACGGTGTCCGAGGAGCGCACCTGGAGCAGGAACTCCCCGTCCGGCTCCGCCCCGGTCACCTCGAAGGTGTAGGTGATCGACTCGGCCGGCGCCGGCGACTCGCCCTCGGGCCGCGCGGCCACGCCGCCGCCCAGTTCGAGCCGCCGGAAGCCGGCGATCCGGTCACCCTCGCGCACCGCCTGGAACAGCCGCATCCAGCCGCCGGGCTCGGCCAGGGCGGCATCGGTGAGCGCCCGGTCCACGGTGAGCTGGATCCGCGGCCTACGCGTGAAACGCGACGCTTCGGCCCGGTTCGGGCGTACGCCGCCCTCGGGCCACACCCGCAGCAGCCGGGGCGCGTGCTCCTCGTCCTGCAGGGTCGGCGGCGGGAACGGGGTGAACACGTGCATCTCGCCGCCCTGGGTGCCGTTGCCGGAGGGGAACGGCGGGACGGCGGTGAGCGGCGCCCGGTCGATCAGCGTGTTCAGGGTGGTGTCCCGGGGCGCGCCCGGGGTCAGCGCCCACAGCGTGTTGCGATCGGCCGTGGTCAGTGCCGTGCCGACCAGGTCCGGGTCCAGGGCGAGTCCGTCCGGGCCCTGCGCGCGCGGCGGCCCGCCGAGCGCCACCCGGCTGCCCACCACGAACACCGTCGAGGTGGGCAGCCCCTCGCTCTGTAGGCCGACGGTGTACGCCACGCCCTCGCCGCCGGCGGGCACCGTGACGCGGGTGAACGCGCCGCCGGCCCGGGTCAGGGTCAGCCGCCGGGCGCCGAGGTGATCCAGTTGCCACAGGCCCAGCCAGGTGTCGGGGGCGTCGAACGCGGCGTCCACGAGCGGCCGGTCGAAGGCGATCTCCAGGCGCTTCTCGGCGACGAACGCCCGCCAGGTGTCCGGGTTCGCCCCGGTGCCGACCTTCGGCCACAGCCCGGTGATCCGTGGCGGGGCGGTGGTGTCGGCGCAACACCTGTCCACCCGCGCGGCCAGGCACATCAGCAGGTCGAACAGCACCCGGTTGGAGTACACGACCGGCCGCGCGGTGACCGCGTCCAGGTCCGGCGCGTGGGGCGGGTCGTAGGTCACCGTCGCCAGCGCCGGGCACTCCTCGACGCACCCGCAGTCGTGTTCGACGGTGTCGGCGATCTTCTCCCGGCGGTCGAAGTGCTCGCCTGGTCGGGTCGGGAAGATCGCGGCACACTGCGCGGCGGTCAGCCCGACCGGATCGGGTTCGCCGGCGGTGATCCGCAGGGAGAACCGTTCCAGGGTCAGCGAAGGCACACACTCCTCGCGCACCTCGCAGTCCACCACGGGCATGCGCGCGTACTCGGCCCCGCACTCGTGCCCGCACAACCGCAGTACCACCGTGCCGGTCTGGATCGGGTCGCCCTTCGGGTGTCCCGCGCAGTCCGTGGGCTGGTTCGGGTGCTCGACCCGTACCCGCTCGTCGACCACGACCAGCCGGCCGTGGCCGTCCACCGCGACGCCCGGGAAGACGGTCAGCGCGCCGTCGGTGCCCAGTTCGACGTCGAGCCCGCACAACACGCCCGGACCGAGGCCGAGTCGGGCCAGGGTGGCCGCCGTCCGCCGGTGGTAGGACTGTTCGATGTACCAGTGGCGGACGTCCATCGACTTGCCGGGATAGAACCGGTTGCGCACCGGCGGCGCCGGGGCCGCGTCCTCGCCGCCACAGCCGCATCCCGTGTCCGACGTGTGGTTGTGTCGGTCCTGGCTCACGTGTGCTCAACCCCTTGCAGACGGACGGGGGTCGCACCGCGACCGCCCGGTGTGGGAAGCGTTGTGTCGAGGCGGGTATCGACCGGGCCGCCGACGTGCGCGGCGGGCGAGCCGGGCAGGCGCGGGTCGGCGCCCGACCCGGGACCGGTACCGGCGGTCCACGCGGGCGGCGGGCCCGCCACGACGGTGTCGATGCCGACCTGTCCCGGGATCACGCCCGGGCGGCTGAGCCGCACCCGTGCGAACACGTGTGCCGGTCGCTCGCGCTCGACCACGCGGGTGATCTCGGGCAGTGCGTCGGCCCGCTCCGGCGGGACGTGCACGCACACCCGGTGCGCGTAGGCCGCGTACAGCGGCAGGCCACGATCGTGGGCCGGGACGAGGTCGGCGCCGTCGAGGACCGCGGTGGTGTCCAGGGCGGGCGGGCCGGGGTCGGCGACGCGGGTGCCGGTGTCCCGGCCGAGGCCGCCGGTGCCCAGGCGCCAGACCTGTGCGCGCAGCAGCGGTT
This sequence comes from Embleya sp. NPDC056575, assembly GCF_042793325.1. Taxonomy (NCBI): domain Bacteria; kingdom Bacillati; phylum Actinomycetota; class Actinomycetes; order Kitasatosporales; family Streptomycetaceae; genus Embleya; species Embleya sp. NPDC056575. Next base: position 19,874 of record NZ_JBHTVA010000028.1, on the reverse strand, counting down.
CGACGACCCGCACGGCGACCCCGGTCTCGCGTCCGACCGCCTCGATCAGGCCGGCGGGGGTGCCGCGCCGGCCGTGCGCGGCGTACGCCCCCGCGACGTTCGCGCGGCGGGCCGCGTCGTCGGCGGCGGTCAGCGGTACGGCGTCGACCCAGCCGGCGAGCCGGTCCAGCCACGGGTCGTCGGGGCGGTCGGGGGCCGAGCCGGGGTCGAGCGAGGCGGGCAGGTCGTCGAGGCCGCGCACCGACGCCGCGTGCGCGGAGCCGAACAGACCGAGCAGTCGGCCGAGCGTGCCGGAGCCGTCGTCGTCGCCCGTGTAGGCGGCGGGCAGCACGTCGAGGAGGCCGCGCCCCAGGCGTTCCACCCGGATGTCGTCCACGCGCGCGGTGCCGCGGCCGTCACCGAGCAGTTCGATCGTGATCCAGAGCCGGTCGCCGGGGTGGGCCGGGCCGGCGAGGACCCGTACGTCCACACCGTCCAGCGGGCCGGCCCGCCAGCGTCCCCTGGCGGTCGGCACGGGCGCGTCGTCGGCGTCGGCGTGCATCGGGTCGGGCGGATCGGGGGTGCCGGCGGCGTCGGTCGCGAGCATCGTCCAGACCCGAACGTGGGTGCCCGCCGGCGCGGGTTCGGCGAGCACGACCCGCACCCGATCCCAGTGCTCGACCCCGACCGGCTCCCTCGGCGCGGGCACCACGGCGACGCCGCGCGCGCCGATCCGCCGAGGGCCGAGCCGGGCGATGCCACCGGGGCCGGCGACGAGCACCCGCCCGCAACGATCCACCGCGATGCCGGCCAGGTTCCCCGCGGCCGACAGCACGACGTCGCCGCCGTCGTCCGGAACGAACACCACCCCGGCGCCCGGCACCTGTCGCGCCCCGCCCGCCACCAGCACCCCGTCGGCCACCCGCACCGCCGCGAGCCCGCCGACCCGTTCGCGGGCGGCCCGCAGCGCGGGGTCCTCGGCCGGCGGCGGGTCGGTCCACGGCGCGAGGTATTCACCGGTGTCGGCCCGAACGACCATGCCGACGGGGCGACATTGCGCTCGGCGCGAACCGTCGGGAGCGCGAAGGTCCTGCGGCGCGTCGCCCACCACCAACAGCCGTCCGCCGCCGAGCAGCCACAGGCCGCGCGGTTCGCGGAGTGCGGCCGGGTCGCCCGTCGCGACGTCGAGGCAGCCGAGGACGCATACCGTGTGGTCGCAGCCGTCCACCCGCAGCACGCGGCCGTGGCCCGGGTCGGCGACCAGGACCGTGCCGTCGGCGAGCACGACCATGCCCAGCGGGCCGCCCGCCGGGTCCAGGTCGGCGACGGCCACCGGTTCGAGCGAGGCGGCGCCCGGGGCCAGCGCCAACCGCTCGCCGTCGGTGCGCACGCCGGCGAACCGCGCGCCGGGCCAGCGGCCGAGGGCGTTGACCCAGCGGTACTCGCTCACGCCGCTCACGCCCCCTCCACCCCCATCCACGAGATGTGCCAGCCCAGTGCGCTTCGCACCAGGTCGGGCAGGGTGACATCGGCCAGTACCTGCGCCGGGTTCAGCGGCAGCGTCGTGGCGCCGCCGACGACCCCGCCGATCCGGCCGGCGGGCATCGGCACCACCACGGTCATCCGTCCCGGCTCGGGGGCGTCGACGTAGGGCGTACCGTCCAGCACGCACGCCTGGCCGCCCGGCGCGCCGACGGCGGTCAACTCCCGGTCGCCGTCGAGGCGGACCAGATACGCGGGGGTGTCGCCGAAGCCGGCCGCGCTCGTGTCCACCAGCGTGCGCAGCCCGATCACCACCCCGGTGGCCGGATCCACGACCCGCGACCACACCGTGCCGAAGGCACCCGTGGAGCCGGTGGCCACATACGGCGTCGGCAACACCGGCAGCACCCGCCGCCCGGCCGGATCGGGCGGCGCGGTCAGCGCGCACCCCCGCACCGACACCGTCGCGAGCAACACGTCCAGCCCGTCGCGCAGTTCGGCCGGTGTACACCAGGCCGCGGTCGGCCCGTCCGTCAACCGCACCGCCCCGACCGCCCCGCACTCGCCCGACCGGGTCCGGACCGCCGCCTCCTCGTCCTCGGTCCAGCGCAGCGTCAGGCAGAACACCACGGCACCGCCGTCCGGCCCGGCGGCGACGGCCGGTACGTCGACCTCCACCCCCTCGGCCAGGATCAGATCCCGCCCGAGCGCATCGAGCGCATACCCGGCACCGACCGCCACCCGCTTGCCGCCCCGAGCGCCGGTGACCTCGAGACCGAGCGCCACCCCCCACCCGTGCAACACCCGGTTGTGCAACCACCGCCGCGAACGCTCCACCGCGACCACATCGTTCAACTCCGCCGCGGCAAGCACCTGCCGAGCGAAGAAGCGCGGCCGATGCGTGGACGGCAACCCCGCCCCACTCGTCGTCGGGCCCGTCATACGAACTTCCCCCTCGATCCGAGACCCGGGCACACACCCGGACGAACACCCGCCGATGCGGCCACCCGCACACGGCGCGGCAACCGGCACAGCGGTGTCCAACCCGCCCCACCCCGCGCGCCCGAGCGCACCCGCACCTGCCGAGCGAAGAAGCGCGGCCGATGCGTGGACGGCAACCCCGCCCCACTCGTCGTCGGGCCCGTCATACGAACTTCCCCCTCGATCGAGGATCCGGGCGCGTGCCCGGTCGGACGTCGGCCGGTGTGTCGGCTCGGCCGCGGAGGCCGGGCAGGTTCAGGGGTGGGCGGGTGCACGGTGGTGGGCATGGGTCGGTCCGGGGCTCGGGGCGTGCCGGGACCGGCCCGGCGGCCAGTACCGCCGTCCACCCGAACGCCATCGGCACCGCGGACACCTTCGGCTGCTCGGTCGGCGCGCCGTCGTCCGGAAGCACGTGCCGCACGGTGATCCGAAAGCCCGCCGCGTCGACCGCCGAGACCTGCACGGTGGTGGCGCCCGCGGGGGGCGGCGGCGGCCCCTCGGCGGTGACGAACACCTCCGGTACACCCGCGAACGGGCGGGCGAAGTCGATCCGGGCCGACCACTGCGCCCGCGACCCCTCGGCGGCCGTCCCGCCCCGCGCCATCCGGCCCGCGACCACCACCGCCGGGCCGGGTCCGTGCGCGTTGCGCCGCGCGCCGTCGCCGACGTCCAGCGTCCGCGTGTCGGGGTGGTACACCGCGAGCGGTACGTCCTCGGCGCCCGCCGGTATCCCGCTCGCCACCCAGCGCGTCCGGGCCCTCGGGCCGCCGCATTCGGCGCGCAGCACCAGCGTCAGCGGCCCGGTCGCCCGCGCCGGCACGAACGGCACCTCGTCGGCCCCGAGCACCAGCAACTCGCCGCATCGGCTGTGTGCCACGCCCGGCTCCACGAGCACCCGCCCGTCGCCGAGGTTCCACACCTCCAGGCCCACGCCGACACCCCACGTGCGATGCGCGGCCCGGGTGTGCCGGGCCAGGCTCGACACCTCGTTGCCCGTGAGGTCGCGCAGATCGGCGGCGGCCAGTCGTACGCCGACCTCCTCGACCACCCGATCGGCGGATCCCGTCGCCGCCGCGCCGCCATCGCCCCTCATCGACCCGCCTCCGCCCGTACCGCGTTCACCGTGTGCGGACCCGGCACGACCAGTGCGGTCGGCGGTACGCACAACCCGCCGCAACCGGGCGGCCCGCCGTCGGCGCGCAGCGCGAGCGCGCGCACGTGGTCCACCCCGGGGACCTCGTCGATCACCCGCATCACCTCGCTGCGATACACGTCCCGCCCGAACGGCCGGCCCGTACCGCGCGGCCCGCCGGTGACCGGGTGCAGGAAGGTGTCCAGCGCGACCCGCACCGCCGCCGCGACCACCGCCGGATCGGCGCCCGGGAGCATGACGACCGTCGTCTCGGCGCGTACCTCGACATAGCGCGGTCCGGTCACGAAGAACCGGGTGCCGGCCGTTCGCCGCCCGGCCAGGTGCCGGCGGACCGCGCGCAGCAGGCCGGGGGTGGGTTCGGGACGCTCGCGCGGCAGCGCCGGCACCACCACGACGGTCACGCAGCCCGCCGCGACCAGGCCCGGCAGGCGCGGGTCGGTCTCGGCGAAGGCGCGGGCCCGGGCGATCCGGGTGCCGGGGGTGTCCAGGGCGCACCGCTCGATGCCCGGCAGGGTGACCGCGCGTTCCGGCACGGCCAAGCGCGGCACGGTCGCGCGGGGCAGATCGTCGAGCGATGGGGCGTCGGCCGCGGCGAGCGCGTCGAGCAGGCGTTCGTGGGCCCACAGCGCCCGTTCCGCGCGGGCCGCGGCGGCGGCGGTGTCCTCGGCGTCGGTGCCGCCCTCCGCAGGGCCGACGAGGGTGGCGGTCAGCGCGCCGGGGGCGGGTGGGCCGCCGAGCAGGACCCGGGTGCGGGCGTCGTCGGCGACGGCCACGGGTGCGGGCGGGGCGAGTACGCCGCCTCGGGCCCCGGCGGTGCTCCGGTAGCCGGCGAGCACCGTACGGCCCGGTTCGGGCACCCGCCCCGCGCGGCCGTCGCCGAAGGTCAGCGTGCCGGTGCGGGCGTCGAACACGGCGGACAGGTCGGTCCGGCGGGCCGCGTCCAGGTCCGGAACCAACCGCACCGCCTCCACGCCGCCCGCCGGGTCGGCCAACCACACCCCGGGTGCCTCGGCCGTCGCGCCGCCGGGCAGCGCGAAGACCTGCTCCGGCGCGCCGTCCCCGACGCCCACCGCGACGAGTTCGACCACGAGCCGCCCGGGCGCCGTCGCGGTCGGCGCGATCCAGCGCAGCACCCGCACGGTCGGCGCGGCCGGGTCGCCGGTATGCACCGTGCGCACCGTCCGCGTGTTGTCCACGGTGATCGTCAGCGCGGTACGGGCCCCTTCCACCGGAGCGCCCGCCCCGCCGACCACCGCCCCCGGCGCGACGTCGTAGGCGCCGACCGCCGTACTCGCCTGCGTCGCCTCGACCGCGTCCGCGACCACCCGGCGCAGCCGCGGCGCCGCGTCGTGCCGGCCCCGCGCGAGGCGACACCGCAACCAGGCCCGGGCACCGGCCGGGCCCAGCGGCTCGACGGGCAACCCGCCGGGCCCGATCCGCAATCGCACGGCGGCCGATCGGGTCAGCGCACGGGTGTGGTCGTCGACCTCGGCCGGCGCCACCCAGGCGCCGCCGGAACGCACTTCCCAGACGGTTCGCGCGCTGTGATGCGGCTCGGTGTCGAGGTCGTCGGTGCCGTCGGCGTCCACCCACAGGGTCAGCGCGGTGCCCGCGGGCAGCGCCCGGTCCAGGCCGAGCAGCAGTGCGGCGCCGACGTGCGGGTCCGGGCCGAGGGCGTCCACGGTGGTTCCCGCGAGGAGGGTGGGGGTGTGATCGGTCCAATTGGACTCATCGGCGGTGTCCGTCGCGGTGCCGGCCGTCGCCACCGTGGCACCGGTCAGCGGCAAGGCCGCCACGGTCTCCAGGCCGAGCGGCGCGTCCGCCCCATGTGCGACGAAGCCGAGCCCGGCGGGCAGTTCGGCCGGTGCGCCGGGCCCGGGGCGGATCGACAACACGACCCGTGCGGCGCTCGGCGCGGCCGGTCGCACACCGAGCAGCGCGAGCAGCTTGCGACGATGCCGGTCGGTCACCCGGGAGACCCGATAGACGTCGGTGTCCACCAGCCACGCCAGCATCTCGATCACCGCGATGCCGGGATCCGAGTGGTTGTGGTCGGTCCACCGCGGGCTCTCCAGCGGCAACAACGCCCGTGCCTCGGCGACGAGATCCGGCCATCGCCTGGTGTCGGGATTCGGCGGGAACAGGGGCATGGTTCAGTACTCCCTTCCGGAACCCGCGGACCGCCCGGTCGTCCCGGCCGCACCGGCCGCACCGGCCGCACCGGCCGCACCGGCCGCACCGGCCAACCGCACCGCGAGCGGACCCGCGCACACCACCGCGTCCGGGTCGACCGGGACCACGTCCCCGGTCGGCACACCGCCCACGGTCAGCTCCAACGAGGTCACCACGTCCACCCCCGGTACCGCCTCCAGCCGCCGGGCCAGATCGGACAGATACACCCCGCGACCGAACGGCCACCCGGTCCCGCCCGGCCCGCCGTCCAGCGGATGCAGGAACAGCGCCAGGTCGGCGAGCACCGCACCCCGCACCGGCCCCGCGTCGCCGACCCGCACCGGCCGCACCGTGGCTGCCACACCGACCGGGAAGTAGCGCGCCCCCTCGACCACCAGGCGCGCCGCCGCCGGCATCCGCGCACCCACCGCGTCCCGGACCCGCCGCAACAACTCCCCCGTCGGCGCGGGCCGTTGCGTGCCGTCGCGCGGCACCACGACGAGCCGGACCACGCCCGGGCGCACCCGCCCGTGCCGATCCCGGGCGCCGAGCGCGCGGGCCGCCGCGATCGCCGGTACCGTCTCCCGGGCCAGCGCGGCCACGTCCGCCTCGGTCAGCGCGAGCCGCCGATGCCGCAGCAGCGCCGGCCCGCGACGCAGCACGTCGGGGAAACGTTCCGCGTCCGTACCGCCGCTCGCGCCCCGGGGGTTGTTCACCCCTCCGACCGCGACGGCGCTGATCGCCTGGGTGATCGCGCCGGCCGGTACGTTGCCGATCGCACCGCCCCCGGAGCGGTAGCTGCGCAGCCGCACGTTGTCCGCGCCCACCGGCGGCACCCGGCCGTGGCCGTCGCCGCCGAACAGCAGGCGCCCGGTGGCGTGGTCGCACACGTACACCCGGTCGGCCGGGCCGGCCAGGCCGAGCGAGGGCAGTTCGTCCCAGCGCACCCACACCTCGGTGGTCCGGCCGGTGCGCGGATCGCCCACCAGGCGCAGCGCGGCCGCCGCCCGCTCCCCCAACTCCCTTTGCAACAGCGGGAGATCGACGGCCGCCCGGTCGCCGTCGAGTTCGCGTACCTCGACCACGGCGCCGTCCAGGACCGGGATCCGCAGGGCCTGGAAGACCTGTCCGGCGCTGCCGTCGGCAGAGCCGAGCAGTTCGTCGGCGACCGTCTGCACCTGCCGCACCCGCGCGCCGCCCGGGACCAACGCGGTCAGCGCCGCCTGTGGCGGGTCGGCCTCGGCCGGGAAGCGGGCCCGGATCCACGTGCGCGGGGTGCCGAATCGGGCCGGCGGCGCGTCGCGGAGTTCGCCGCCGGCGAAGGCGCGGGTGAGCCGATCGCGCACGGTCAGCGTCTCGCCGTCGGCGCCGGCCACCGTCACCGGCTCACCGCCGCGCAGGTCGGTGAGCAACAGCCGGTCGCCGGGGGCGAATCGGGCCGCGGCGCCGCGCCCGAGCAGGGTCACCGTGTGGTCGGCGGCGCCCGCGACGGGCGCGCCGGGCACGCCGGAGGTGCCGGGCCACAGCAGGCCGATCACGCCGGTGCGGGTCAGCCCCTCCGTGCCGTCGTCGGTGGCCAGCGTCACCCACGCGCTGCCGTCGTACCCCTCCCAGGTGGGCCGCACCGGTACCGTGTCGGGGTCCTCGCCGGCGGGCTCGACGTAGAGCCCGAGGCGGTCGGCGGGCAGTTCGCCGTCGAAGCCGAGGTACAGGCTCGGGGCGGTCTCGGCCATCGGTCGAAACGGCGTGGCGCCGGGTCCGGGGAAGGCGAGGCGGGTGGTCAGGTCGGCGAGCGTGTGGTCGTCGAGCGCGAGCGTGTGGGCCGGGTCGTCCGGTCCGGCGAGGTGGCGGTAGAAGACCTCGAACCGGTCCAGGATCGGCGGGCGCGGCTCCACCACGGGCAGGAAGTTGAGCACGCCGGACTTGTCGGTCCAGCTGACCTGTCGCAGGAACGAGAAGCTGCCGCGCTCCAACCTCGCGCGCAGCCAGCGGCGTTCGTCGCCGGTGACGCTCGCGCTCGCCCAGTCGTGGGGCACGGTGAAGTGCAGCGCTCCCGAGCGTTGCAGGGCGAGTACCGCGGGGGCGCCGGCGGCGCCGATCGGTCGCCAGCGGGTGCCGTCGAAGTATTCCCAGGTCACCTCGGGGGCGGTGAGCTGGTTGGGGGTCTGCGCCCCGGCGACGGCCTTGAGCAGGTCCTCGGGGGCCAGGTTCTCCAGGTCGGTGGCGATCGTGCGGGCCTTTTGCACCTGGGTGTCGACGGCCGCCTTGGCCGCGCCGATCCGCGCGGTCACGTCGGCGACGAACGCGACGGGGTCGGCGGTGAGGAAGGACGGCAGCGGCGTGTCCGCGAGGTAGGGCGTGGGGGTGGCCAGCACGGTGGCGAGTACACCGGCCAACGGACCGTGTGCGGCGGCCACTTGGGCGTCGGAGCCGCCTGCCAGAGCCTGGGCGAGCGCGGCTCGGGGAGCGGCCAACGCGCTCGCCCCGGCGGACAGTTGCGCCGCCACATCGGCGGTGGCCAGGAGCAGCGCGGCACTTGCGCGCGGCGCGCCGCCGAGGGCGGTCAGCGCGGCGGCGAGGTCGGGGCCGGGATCGGCCGCGGTCTGCGCGGCCTTGACGTGGTCGCGGGCGCTGCCGACACCCGCGAACAGGCCGGGTTCGGTCTGCGCGGCGGTGCCGAGCGCGCCGAGCGCGTCGCGGATGTGCGTCTTGACCCCGGTGTACCAGCCGACGGGGTCCTCGCCGGACAGCGGCGAGACGACGGCGCGGCCGAGGTCGCCGGTGACGGCGGTGAGGGCGGCCAGCTTCGTCGCCACGGCGCGGATGTCGGCGACGGTCTTGTCCCGGAACTCCTTGGCGTTCTGGACCCCGCCGGTCAGTTCGCCGGTGCGCTGGTCGGCCTCCTCCGCCGCGGTGCGCGGGCGGCCCACCACCACGCTCACCCGGGCGCCGGGTTTGCCGAAGGCCGCGTCGCACGCGACGTGGAACGCGCTGCCGCGTACCGGGGCCGGACCCAGCGGGGTGAACGCCCGGGTGAGATCGACGGCTTGCGCGTCGGCGACCGCCTTGTCCGGAGCCAGTCCGGCGCGCAGGGTCAGATCCAGGTGCAGTGGCGTATCCAGGGCGAGCGGCGCGGTGAGGTCGTCGGGGTCGTCGAGCGGGAAGTAGTCGACACCCGGTTTCGGGGCGGCGGTACCGGCGGTGAAGGTGTCGGCGGCGGTCGGCGGCACGGTGACGCCGAACCGTACGGTGTGGCCCGCGTGCCCACCCGCCACGGCGAGCGGCTTGTCGGGCTGCCCGGCCACGTCCTCCTTGACGCCGGCGGTGGTGTCCGCGACGTGCAGCGTCACCGTCGGCGGCGCGGTCGTCCCGTAGGGCGCGTGCACGGTGACGGTGGTTCCGGCGCCCGTCGCGGGACGCGCGAACAGCGCGATCCGGGCATGCGTGCTCTCCGCGGTGAGCCGAATGTGCGCGAACTCGGGTACCACGAAACCGGGTTGTGCCGAAAGAGCGGAGTCGAGCCGGGCCCGGATCCAATAGCCGTCGATCCCGTCGACCGTCGTGGTCACGGCCGTCGCGCAGGGGGCGACCAGCCGGACCGTGCCCGAGCGGGTCAGTCCGGCCGTGCCGTCGCGGGAGGCGTCGTCGCCGTCCCCCCACGGCGCGAACGGCCGCCAGTCGGCGCCGTCCCACCAGGCCCAGCCGACCCGCAGCGCGGTCGACGCGGGGCGGGCGAGGGCGATCGCCACCTCGACGACGGCGCGCCCCGCGAACGCGAACAGCGTGTCGTGCGCCAGGTACAACTCCCTTACCGCGGGGCGCAGTCCGGTGAACAGCGTGACCGGGCGGCGGGCCAGGACGTCGGCGGAGTGGTCGGCGGCGGCGTCCGCGCCCGGGTCCACGCTCCACACCTCGACCAGCGGCGCGCCGGCCAGGGCCACCGTCTCCTGGGTCTCGAAGACCAGCGGCGCGTCCTGTCCCGGCACGGTGGCGCCGAGCCGCGAGCCGGCGGTGACCCGGGCGTCGGGCACACCCGGCAGCGGTTGCAGCAAGACGGTCGTGTCGGCCCCCTGAGCCGGCAGCAGCGACACCCCGACCATGTCCAAAAGCGCGGCGAGTTGCCGGTCGGGCAACGCGGTAAGCCGCTCCTCCAGCGCGGCCAACAACGCCCCGAGACCATGCGCGACCCCGATCGAAGCCCCACCCGGCGTCGGATGCCAATCAGGAACCCACCCGTTCCGCGCGGCCGACAAAGCCGCCACCACCTCACCCCGCCCGCGCACCCCACTCACGCGCCCACCCCTTCACCCACACCCACCACACACCGCCCCGACCCCACGCCCGACCGCGACCGCAGCCCACTCACTCGCCACGCGGCCACCCCACCCGCACGCCCACCACCGCCCCCGCCCCCGCGCCCACGCCCACGCCCGCCTGCGGCACGCCCGATCGGCCCCCTCACGAGGCCGCGCCCTCGCGCACACCCGCCCCCGCACACCCACCCGACGCCACCTCGGCACCTGCACCCACATCCCGCACGCCCGTTTGACGCCCTCACCCGGCCGCTCCCTCGCGCGCACCCGCCCCCACACACCACCCCGACACCGCACCCACACCCGCCCACGGCACACCCCGCCGACGCGCCCAACCGGCTGTGCCCCCGCCCACAGACCGCCCCACCACCGCCTCGCCCGCGCCCGAGCGCTGTGTGCCCTCTCGATGCCCTCACCTGGTTGCTCCCTCGTGCAGGTAGAACGGGTAGACCAGGTTGTAGAAGGTGTTGGTGGCGCGGATCCGGTAGTCGATGCTCACGTCCAGCCGGCCCGCCGCCCGGTCGGTTACCGACACCTCGACGCCGAGCACGTCGATCCGCGGTTCCCAGGCGATCAGGCCCTGTTCCACGCGCAGCCGCACCACGGCGGCGGTGGCCGCCGTGACCGGTTCGAACAGCAGGTCCTCCAGGCCCGCGCCGAAGTCGGGGCGCATCACCCGCTCGCCGCGCCTGGTGCCCAGGATCAACAGCACCGACTGGCGGACCTTCTCCGGCCCGGACGCCTGCGCAGCCTCGCCGAGCGGATCCAGGTGCGCGGGCGCGGCCCAGCCCCGACCCAGCACGGCGGCATCTTCGGGGGTGCGCTGCGCGGGATCCGGATTCAGCGGCGCGTTCGGCTCGGCCACCGTCAACCTCCGATCAGCACGGTCGGCACGCCGGCCACCACGGGCGCACCGCAGCCGGCGAGATCGCCCTGCCGCAGCGCGCCGCGACCGCCGACGAGCACCGTGGCCGAGCCCTTGGTGAACGGCGACGGCGGGTGCGCGGCCGGCGGCGGGAACGCGCACGCGTGCATGTCGCCCTGGACGGCGGCGGGCAGGCCGCCGATCAGCACGGTGGCCACGCCGGGTCCCGCGACCATGCCGGGGTGTCCGGTGGGGTCGGTGACACGCGCTGCTGCGGGCACGGCTGCCTCCTCGGGTGTGGTGGGATCGCGTGTGGTGAGCCGGGGGGTGTCTTCGGATGCGACGCCGTGGGCGTGGACCCAGCCCGGCGGGTCAGTTGATCTTCACGAGCGCGCCCTGGATGCTGCACGTGGCGGCGGCCTGGATGTCCGCCCGAGTCGCGTTCGCCGTCAGGCCGTTGCCGGCCTTGACGCTCACATCCAGGCCGCTGACCTCCACCGAACGGGTGCCGGTGACGGTCACCGCGCCGGACGCGCTCAGCGAGATCTTCGCCGCTCCCCCGGCCACCGACAGGGTGATCCCGTCCGCGGCGATCTCGATCGAGTGGCCCAGGGTGTGGTTCAGGGTGAGCTTCTGCACCAGGTCGTCGATGGTGATCTCGTGGCCCACGGGAGTGCGGATCACCCGCTTGGTGATCGAGTCGGTGGGCAGGGCCGCCGGTGGGCGCGAGGTCATCGTCCAGAGCCCACCGAGCACGTACGGCTCGCGCACGTCGCCGTTGCGGAACGCGACCAGGACCTCGTCGTTCGGCTGCGGCATGAACCACACGCCCGACCCGTCGCCCGCCACCGTCGCGCACACCCGTGCCCACGGCTCCACGCCCGGCAACCACGCGTACCGGATCTGCACGCGCCCGGCCCCGGTCAGGTCGAGGTTGTCCACCACGGTCGCGGGCGCGACGCCGGTCACCCGGGGGCTGTCCGACTCGTGGATGTCGTCGAGGGCGTCGAAGAGCGGTTCGAACATGCCGGTCCTCCCGGGAAGTCGAGCGGTCGGAACATCGGTCGGGTCCGCGCACACGGCGCGGGTGGTGGTCATCGGTAGCGGATTCGGTCGGCGCTTCGGTCGGCGGTCGCCAGTCGGCGTTCGGCGTTCGGCGTTCGGCGTGCAACGGCAGCAGGTCTCTCTCCCACCTATGAATTGGGCGCCGGCAGCGACAACAGCCCGCCCTGCACCCGGACCGCGCCCTGTGCCGCCGGCGGGATGCCCCCGAACCAGATCTCCTTGCGCAGGTCGAAGGACGTGCGGTAGCCGCCGCCGTCGAGGGTGTGCTGGGCCGAGACCACCCGCCACAGGCCGCCGAACGTCTCCCCCACACCCTCGATCCGCAACACCCGCCCCGCCGTGATCCGGGGATCGCCCACACACGAACCGCTGGCCGTGGTACGCCGGTTCAGCCGAGGCAGCAGCTTGGACACGATCAGTCGCGGCGCGGTGGCGATGGTCACCGGTTCGTCCACGAGCAGCACCTCGCGCGCGGGCCCGCCCCGACCCTCCGGCCCCCGGAATCCGGGCACCACCTCGATCGTCAGCGCCCGGCGGTCCCAGTCGTAGCCGACCGCGATGGTCAGTTCCAGGCCGACCTCCGACCGCCACACCCGCACCGAGACCCGCCCCACCTGGCCGACGGTGCTGATCCGGGGGTTGAACTCGATCAGCGAACTCCCGTACCGCAGCGTCACGTCGGGCGACAGATACGCGGCGGGCGACATCAGCCGCAGCACGAAACCCGACGGTTCGCTGTCGTGCTCGACGATCAACTCCCACGCGTTCTCCGCGGCGATCTTGCGCAGGAAGTCGAGCGTGGTCTCCGAGTGTTGCCGCCGCACCACCCGCTGCCGCATGCTCGGGTCCTCGACCGAGGCCACCACGTCGACCACGCCGAGCGCGGCGGACAAAAACGCGCCCAGCGGGTCGAGCAGCGGGATCATCCCGTGTTCGACCGCGAGCAGCGGGGCGACCACCAGGTCCGGCAGCGGCAGCACGCCGAGCTTGGGCACCGGCACCCCGAACCAGCGCGCGGGCGAGGCGGCGGCGAGCCGGGTCCGGCGATCCTGCGCGATCACCCGCAACATCGGCATGCCGTCGGCGGGGAACGTCGCCTCGCTGCCCACCACTTCGCCGGTGAACAACCGGCGCGGCTCGTCCGGCGCGTAGCCCAGGGCGATGCTCACCTCGGTGTCGAGCCCGAACAGCGGATCGTCCAGCCGGCGCAGCGCCTCGTTGGCGAGGGAGACCTCCAGGCGGTCCGCGTCGCCCATGCCCGTCTGGCAGGTGACCCCGGTGACCGAGCCGCGCACCGCGGCCGGCGCGGGCCGCCCGGCGAACCGCAACCGCATCTCCGGGGCGTAGTGCGGGAACACGGTCATGCCGGCACCTCCGGCGGTGGCGCGTCGAAGACCTCGTCGGTACCCCGATCCCGGTACGGCAGGCGCGGGATGTGCAGCGTGTCGCCGACGGCCAATACCCGCGGGTCGTCGAGCCCGTTGTGCAGCGCGATCGGCCGCCACGCGGCGGCGGACCCGTACTCGCGCCAGGCGATCGACTGCAACGTCTCGCCGGTCACGACCGTATGCGCCTTGGTGTAGTCGGAGGTCTGCCGCTTGACCTCCTTCGCCTCCATGTCCACGTTGCGGAACTCGCTGAAGGTGACGCTCAGTCGGGCCCGCACCGGGGTGCCGTCCGGCTTGAACATCACGAACTTCTGTGCGACCCGGGTCAGTACGCAGGTGAAGGTCAGACTCGACCAGGCGAACACCAGTGGCGGCGGCGCGTGCAGGGTGGGGTCGATGTCCATCAGGTCGACGACGCGGCGCACCAGGATCCGCACGTCGCTGCCCGCGCCCGCCTGATCGTTCGCCTCCAGGGAGTCGAGGAACAACTCCATCTCCAGGGTCCGCGCGTTGCCGTGCACGAACTGCACGATCGGCGCGGACAGTCCGGGGACCGGGAGTTGGGCGTAGGTGGTCTCCCGGTTGACCGTGTAGTCCTCCGGGTTGAACAACACGCGGGTGAGCTTGCCGGTGACGGAATTGGTGATCGTGGCGCGTTCCATCACGGTCATCGGCTCCACCCCCGACGCTCCTGGCGGGCGAGCACCCGACGGTCGATCTCCCGCACCACGCCGTCCACCAGACGCGGCAGATCCGCCGAGGTGAGCGCGGAGGCGGCCGGCGCGGCGCGGGACGGCTGCGCGGTCCGGTCCCGGGCGATCGCATCGGCGGGATACCCGGCCACGGCGGCGGCCGGGGCGGGCTCGGGACGGGCGGAGGCGGCAAACGTCAACGCGGTCAGCGACCGCGCAGAGGACGCCGCCCCGGGCGGGCCGGGCCGAGCACCGCGCGACGTCGGGGTCGTCCGCCCGCCCGGCTCCTCGATCCGCCGACCGTGCCCGGCACCCCGCTCGTACAACTCCCGCGTCGCCCGCGCCCGTTCGACCACCGCACGGCCGGCCGCGGCGGACCCGGTACGCAACACCGGTACCGGCAGCCCGCCGACCGCCCCGAACCCGGCCGCCGCACCCGCGTCGACCCGCTCGACCCGCGTGAGGGCCATCATCGGCGGCAGGCTCACCCGCACGTCGAGCCGCACATGCGCACACCGCCGAATATCCGCGACCCGCCCGGAAATCGTCCGCGGCCCGGGGGGCTTCGGCGCACGCGGCGCCACCCGCAGCACGAACACGGCTCCGGGCACCCGCCCCTCGACCCGCGTCGCCCGGTCCCGCCCGGCGCCCGGCTCGACCCGGGCACGAACGGCGGCGAGCATCGAGGAGGCGGCCGCCCGAACCGGCCACCCCGCCGACGGCGGACGCGCTCCCGTGACGATCACGGTCGAACTCCTCTTCCGATACCCACGTTCACGACCAGTGCTCCCCTTCGCACCCGGCGCTCGCAGCGCTCGGACCCACATCCACGCCCGCTCTCACATCCGCGACATCAGCCGCCGCCCGCCGCCTCGTTGAGACGCTGGTTGATCGCCGACACCCGCTCCACCCACCGGCGCCGCTCGGCGTGGTCGAGGTCCATCAGTTCGGCGTGCGACCAGTGCAGGTGGTAGGCGACGAAGGCGATCTCCTCCCTCAGCCGATCGACCGGATATCCGCGGATCCCCCCAGGCGCTCGTGGCCCGGGCGGACCTCCTCGCCGCAGTTCGGACAGGACCCCTCGGCCGCCGCATCCGGCTCGTCCACGCTGTTGATCCGGTTGTACAGGCCCTGGAGGTGCGCCAGATCGGCGGCGAACAGCGTCTCGATCGTGCGCGGGGTCACCGTCTCGACCGCGCCCACCCGAGTGACCACCCGACTGAGCAGGATCACCGACAGATAGGCCGGGTTGCGCTGCACGCGCGGGTCGGCGAGCGGCAGGATCTCGTCGGCGGCGGTGGCCAGCCGCATCGTGCCGTCGCGGTGCAACGTGCCGTCGTCGCCGAGGAGTCCGACCGGGAGGGTGAAGTCGTGTTCGATCCGCAACATGGTCACTGCACCCGCTCCAGGCCCTCGTGGACCAGTTCCAGGGTCTCGATCGCGATGTCGTTGGACTCGGCGGTGAGCGGCGGGGCGGTGTACTTCGTGGGCCAGGCGCGGACGAAGTTCCATCGCGAGGTGACCACGCCGCGCCGGTCCAGGAGCAGCACCGCGCCGTTCTTGCGGACGATGTCGCCCTCGACGATCTGCCGGTGCCAGTCGTACAGTTCGGTGTCGGTGGTCATGCCCCACTTGAGCATGATGTTGGCGAATTTGGCCTGGCCGGGGAACTTGTACGGGGTGATGTTCCAGCCGCCCTCGCGGTGTTCCATCACGTCGACCGTCGCGTCGAGGCCGCTCACCTCGTGGAAGCCGACGCGGATGATCCCGTCGAGTTCGACCTTGAAGTTGAAATTGACAAAGGGATCCTGGATATCGCCCGTGCTCACGGCGCCCTCCGCTGCCTGTCGTTGCCGTTGCCCTGTCGTACCGGTCGGTGTCGCGCCGCCGCGCGCCCGCTACTGCTCGCTGACCTCCGCGCCGCCGTCCCAGATGCCGATGCGGACCACGATGAACTCGGCCGGGTAGACCGGCTGTACGCCGATCTCGATGTAGAGCAGCCCGAGTTTGCGGGTACTCGGCGGGTTCAGCGCCTCGTCGATGCGGACGAAGAACGCGTCCTTGGCCTTGGCGCCGAACAGCGCGCCGTCGCGCCAGACCCGGGTGAGGAATTCGGTGAGGGTGTGCTTGAGCTTGCCCCACAGTTCGAGGTCGTTCGGCTCGAACACCGCTCCGCGCAGCCCGAGTTGGATCGACTCCTCCAGGTAGAGGAACAACCGTCGCACGTTGACGTACTGCCAGTTGCGATCGCCCGTGGTGGTGCGCGCGCCCCACACCACCGGCGAGCCACGTCCGGGCAGGATGCGCAGCGCGTTGACCCCGTCGGGGTTGAGCAGGCCCTGATCGGCGTCGCTGAGGCGCCGTTCCAGGCCGAGCGCGCCCGCGATGCCGACGTTGGCCGGGGCCTTGTGTACGCCCCGGGTCGCGTCGGTGTGCGCGTAGATCCCGGCCAGGTGGCCGGACGGCGGTTGCGGCACCACCGCCTGCTTGGCGGGGTCGCGGAGTTGGATCCACGGGTAGTAGAGCGCCGCGAATCCCTTGTCCAACGCACCGGTGAGGTCGGCGCGTTGGGCCTTGACCGTGACCACGTCGACGCCGGGCAGGCTGTCCAGGATCGCGAAGCGGTCGTAGAGCGACTCGCAGTGCTCGACGATCGCCCGCTGTGCGCCGGTGTCGGTGCAGCCCGGCGCGAGTACGAGGCTGATCTCGTCGATCGGGCGGAGCAGGTTCAGGTGCTGGGGCATCTTGTTCGCCACGTCGGCCCAGGAGGTGGCGGGCACGTCGGCGACGGCGCCCGCGAGGGCGTACGTCCCGACCTTGGGGCGCGGATCGCCCGCCGGGATCGGCGCGTCGGCCGCGATCACGATCCGCAGGTAGTCGCTCGCCACCGTCGGCCCGCCCCACCAGCGCGGATGCGACGGGGTGGTGGACAGGCCCGGATAGCCGACGGCCCGGCCGTTGCGGTCGGTGACGGTGAGATCGAACTCGGCGGTGGCCACCCGCGTCGGCGCGGTGAGCTTGTACGCCTTGGCGAGCGGCTTGCGCAGGGTGATCGAGTCGTTGGAGACCGCCGCGACGATGCCCCACTCGGTGTTGGTGCCGTCGGAGATCCGCACGGACGAGCCGACCGGGACCAGTGGGCGCAGCGCGATCGCGGCGGGCACGGTCAACCGCAACACGGTGTCCCCCGCGGCGAGATCGTCACCGCTCACGGTGCCCCCGGCGAAGTCGCCGGTGCCCGACAGGCCGCTCGCCAGCACGACCGTGTCCGGCGCCTGGACCGACTTCACCCGCAACGTCTGCCGGTCGGTGCCCTTGGCCACCACCACCCGATCGCCCACCGCCAGACCGTCGACCACGTTCACTGTGAGCACGCGCCGGGTGGCGTCGACGGCGGTGATGCTCGCGCTGCCCCGGAGCACGGGCAGGTCGGTACCGGCGCCGGCCGCGGTCAACGCGGCGGCCAGCGCGCTGGAGTCGGCGATCTTCACCGAGCCGCCCTCGCCGTCCGGACCGTCGAGGCGGGCCACCGCCCGGGCCGCGGCCGGCGCGCCCGCGGCCCGCCCCGGCAGGTCGATCCCGGCCGGTGTCGCGGTGCCCACGCGCAGCACGAAGCACTGGGTGCCGCCGTTGCGGAAGAAGCCGTCCACGGCGAGCGGCAGGTAGAAGGGCACGTCGCCGCCGTCGACGGGCGGGCCGAACAGCGCGGTGAACGCGTCCGGGCTGGTCACCAGGGTGGGTTCGGCGATCGGCCCCTGCGCGGTGATCCCGATGAACGCCGCGATGCTGGTCGACACGCCCTGGATGGGCGCGGCGGGCTCGGTCTCTTCGATGTAGACGCCGGGGTACGAGACCTGCACGGCCATGGCGGACGTCCTCTCAGGTGATCGGGTGATCAGGTGAAGCGCAGTTCGATCAGCGCGTCGGGGGAACCGGGGACCTGGACGGGGGTGGGCGCCGGTGGCGGCAGTCCGGCGGCGGTGACCAGCGCGGTGTACGCACCCGGCCGCACGTCGACCACCACGAAGCGTCCGTCGGCGCCGCTGCGGGCGCGGACCGCCTCGCCGCCCGCCGCGTCGAGCAGCACCACGCGGGCGTCGGCCACCGGCACCGGCGGCACGCCGGGGCCGGCGGTGGCGTCGAGCACCAGGCCACCCACGTCGACGAGTTGCTCGGCGGGGCCGTCGGGCGGTGTGCCCGCGTAGGAGGTGAGCACGGTGTGCACCACGCCGTCGATGCGCCGGTCCGCCTCCGGGACCGGCATGGTGACGATCAGGTACACGGCGGGGCGCCACGAGGTGGCCCGGCCGACCGTGCCCCAGAACTCGGCGAGTTTGCCGAACCCTTCCGGCGGCACCACCTCGACGGGCAGCTCCGCCTCGCGCAACACCTCGGGCACCCCGTCGAGTTGATCGGGCGTCAGGACGGCGGAGGCGACCAGCGGGTCGGCGTGCAGGAGCACGGCCAGGACCGCGCCGAGCACCATGTGCTCCTGCTCGGTCGCGGGCATCTGCGGGCTGTCCTTGGCCGCGTTCCACGCGGTGATCAGGTAGTGGCAGCGGATCCGCGCCGGCTCGGGCCGCTCCACGGTGACCGCCCCCGTGGTGATCCGCTGCCGGATGTTCTGCCGCATGTGCCGGTCCTCGCGCAGATCGACCAGCGCGCAGTTGACCCACACCCCCTGGCTCGCGCCCACCCGCTGCCGCCAGTCGTCGTCGGGCGGCTGAAACCCGATCCGGGCACCGGTCAGGCCGGGCACGCCGGCGATCAGCGTCTCGCGGATGATCAGGTCGAGGATGTCGATCACCGCACACCCCCGGAGCCGGTCGGGAACCAGATGCCTTCGGGTGGTCCGCCGGGCCACCAGTAGTTGATCCGGCCGCCGCTGCGCAGGGCCGCCGCCTGCATGGCGGCGCGGCAGGAGCCGCACGGGTCGTACTGACCGGTGATGTACATCCGCTGACCGGCCGTCAGCGGAACCCGCGCCACCGCCTTGGCCTCGGTGTGACTGTCCTGGTTGGCGCGGTTCAGGCCGCGCGCCGCGCGCTGTTCGGGGGTGACGCCGCCGCTGCGCAGGGACTCGTTGTGTACGACCCGCCCGTCGGGGTCGAGCACGCGCACCGTGGCCTCGTGCGGCGGGCGAAAGTCGCTCGCGTCGATCCTGGCGAGTTCGTCCTTCTGCCGGCGCGCCCGGCGGCGGTCCCGGACCTGCGCGGCCACCGGATCGTCGCCCAACGCACCGAGCACGTGGTCGGGTTGGCCCTCGTACAGCTCGCGCAGGCGGTCGACGGCGGACGGATCCTCCCGCGCCTCCGCCCGCAGGGCCTTGGCCCGGGCGCGAACGTCCTTGACCAGTCGGCGCCTGTCCTGTCGCGTCGGCAGGACCGGGGTTCCCTCGGTCCGGCCGACCTCGCCGGGAGTACCGGCGGCGGGCTTGCCGGTGGTCTTCCGCTCGGCCGCGGCCTTCTCGGGGGTCGCCTTCCGCGCGGCGGCCTTCTTCCCGGCCTTCGCGCCCGCCTCCTTCGCGGCGCCCTTCGGCGCCTTGGCGGGTGCGGCCGTACCGGGCGCCGGCTCGTTCGGAGCCGGCCCGGTGGTCGACGGGGCGGGCTTCGGGTCCGCCGACGCGCTCTCGGGCCTGCTCGGCGACTTCCTGCCGGGCGCCTTGGCACCGGCGGACCCGCCGGCCGATTTCCCACCGGCCCGCACCGCCGGCTTCGGCGCCGCCGGCGCGGCGGCGGGTGGCGCGGGTGTCGCCGGGCCGGCCGTGGTCGCCCCGGCCGGCGC
>NZ_JBHTVA010000027.1:0-137573 GCF_042793325.1 Embleya sp. NPDC056575 | reverse complement strand
CGCCCACGCGGGTCACCGGGGTTGTACGTCACCTGCCGACGGCGGGCCAAGGGCCGCGGGCAGCGTCAGCGCGACGCGACGGTGGGCCAGGTCCATGTCCAGGATTTCCACCCGCAACACGTCGCCTTCGCGGCGGATGGACTCCGGCGAATCGGCCGCGTGTTCCGGGAGTTCCACGTTGTGCAGCAGACCCTCGATGCCGTCGGCGATGCGGATGAACGCGCCGAACGGGACCACCTTGGTGACCGTACCCGACAGGATTCGGCCTCTGGTGTGGGTTGCCGCGAACTCTTGCCATGGGTCGGGCAGGAGTGACTTCAGCGACAGGGAGACGCGTTGTCGGTCGAGGTCGACGTCCAGGATTTCGACGCTCAGTTCGTCGCCGACCGAGACGATCTCCGAGGGGTGGGAAATGTGTTTCCAGGTGAGTTCGGCGACGCTGATCAAGCCGTCCACTCCGCCGATGTCGACGAAGACGCCGAAGTTCACAATCGCGGAGACGATGCCGGTCCTGATCTCGCCCCGGCGCAGACCGCGCAGGACGTGGAGCCGACTTGCCGCACTGACTTCTTCTCGGTTGTGGCCCGTCATACACCAGGCTCGCAGGGAATCATCACGTCCGGGACCGTATCCCGAGCAGGCGCGATTCGTCCACCGTCGACCGGGGCGGGCCGCGAACTGCCTTGCCCGCCCCGGGACTTGGTTGACCGTTCGACTCAGGTTCGGGCGCGTTCCACGCGGCCCTCGTCCCATACCGGGCCGTCCGTTTCGCGGACGTGGCCGTCCTGGCCGAAGACCATGAAGCGGTCGAACGACGAGGCGAACCAGCGGTCGTGGGTGACGGCCAGGACCGTGCCGTCGAAGGCCTCCAGGGCGTCCTGGAGGGCCTCCGCCGAGACCAGGTCCAGGTTGTCCGTCGGCTCGTCGAGCAGCAGCAGGTTGGCGCCGGAGAGTTCGAGCAACAGCACCTGGAATCGGGCCTGTTGGCCGCCGGACAGGGTGTCGAACGGCTGCTCCGCGCCATAGGCCAGCTCGTAGCGGTCGAGCACCCTGGCCGCGCCCTCCCGGCCCAGGCCGCCGCGGTGTTCGTCGCCCCGGCCGAGGATGTCGACCAGGGTCTTGCCCGCGAACTCCGGATGGTCGTGCGTCTGCGCGAACCACCCGGGCCGCACCCGCGCGCCGAGCCGGGCCCGACCCGTGTGCGCGACCGGCGCGATCACCGTGTCGCCGACCGGTTCGTGCTCGGCCTCCGGGTCCGTGCCACCGGCCGCGAGGAGCCGCAGGAAGTGCGACTTGCCCGAGCCGTTCGAGCCGAGCACCGCCACCCGGTCGCCGTACCAGATCTCCGTGTCGAACGGCTTCATCAGACCGGTCAGTTCCAGCGCTTCCGCGACCACCGCACGCTTGCCGGTGCGCGATCCGCGCAACCGCATCTTCACGTCCTGCTCGCGCGGGATGTTCTGCGGCGGGCCGATCTCCTCGAACTTGCGCAGTCGGGTCCGGGCCGCCTGCAACCGCGAGGCCAGGCCGTCGTTGTACGCCGCCTTGGTCTTGTACATCAGGACCAACGCCTTGAGCTTGGCGTGCTCTTCGTCCCACCGGCGGCCCAACTCCTCGAAGCGCTCGAACCGCGCACGCCGGGCCTCGTGGTAGGTGGCGAACGAACCCCCGTGGATCCAGACCGTGTTGCCCGCCGCGCCGAGTTCGATCGTGACGATGCGGTCGGCCGCGCGGGCCAGCAGTTCGCGGTCGTGCGATACCAGCAGAACCGACTTCTGGCTCTCCCGCAGCGACTGCTCCAGCCAGCGCTTGCCGGGTACGTCGAGGTAGTTGTCCGGCTCGTCGAGGATCAGCACCTGGTCAGGCCCGCGCAGCAGTGCCTCCAGGGCCAGCCGCTTCTGCTCGCCGCCGGACAGCGTGCGCACCTCGCGCCACTTGGCGACGTCGTAGGTCGTGCCGAGCGCCGCCTGGCAACACTGATCCCACGCCGGCTCGATGTCGTAGCCGCCGGCGTCCCCGAACTCGGCCAGCGCGCCGGCGTAGCGCATCTGGTGCTTCTCGTCGTCGTGCTCCATCAGCGCGAGTTCGGCGTCGTCGACGGCGCGCATCGCGTCGCGGATCCGCGGCGGGGCCAGCGAGACCAGCAGGTCGCGCACGGTGGACGCGTCCCGGATCCGGCCGACGAACTGCGGCATGATGCCGAGCCCGCCCGTGCGGGCCACCGCGCCGCCGTCCGGTTTCAGCTCGCCCGTGATGATTCGCAGCAGCGTGGTCTTGCCCGCGCCGTTCGCGCCGATCAGCGCCACGGTGCTGCCGTCGCCGACCCGGAAGCTCACGTCATCGAGCAGCACACGTCCATCCGGCAAGGTGAATGAGATGGCGTTGACATCGATGTAGCCCATGGCGTGCGCGCGTCCTTCGTCCTGCGGTCGGGTGGAGCGGTCGGGGGTGAGCGGTCGGAGTGGATCCGGGGTGACATCCCTTACTACCGGCTCGGCGCCGGACGGGCCAATACATTTCGGGCTCCGTCACCACCGTGGCGCCTCGGCGCGGCGCTCCGTACCCGATCGAGCGACCGACCGGCCCGCCGACCGGCGCCCGACTCGGAACACGCTTTTCGCATAGTGCGTCTCTTGCTTCGCGCATCGCGTCATGGAACGTTGACGGCCGATCGGTTTCCGGCCGATCGTCCGCTCCCACCCCGTCCAGTCAAGGAGTCGCAGTGGCGCACACGGAAGCGCAGCAGATCGCCCGGCAGGTGGCCCTCGGCGAGCGCGGTCCGCTGAAGTTCGGGGTGTTCCTGGCCCCGTTCCATCAGGCGGGACGCAATCCGACCCTGCTGCTCGAGCAGGATCTGGCCCTGGTCGAACATCTGGACCGGCTCGGCTACGCCGAGGCGTGGATCGGCGAGCACCACTCGGGCGGCTGGGAGATCGTCGCCTCCCCCGAACTGTTCATCGCGAGCGCCGCGGCCCGAACCCGGCACATCCGCCTCGGCACCGGCGTGGTCTCGCTGCCGTACCACCACCCGCTGCACGTCGCGGACCGCATGGTCCTGCTCGACCACCTCACCCGCGGCCGGGTCATGCTCGGCGTCGGCCCCGGCCAACTCGCCTCCGACGCGCACATGCTCGGCATCGACACCGCGCGCCAGCGGGCCATGATGGAGGAATCCCTGGAGGCGATCGTGGCCCTGCTCGCGGGCCGCGAGCCGGTGACCCGGGAGAGCGACTGGTTCACCCTGCGCGACGCCCGGCTGCAACTGCGGCCGTACACCCACCCGTCGTTCGAAATCGCCGTCGCCGCGACCTTCTCCCCCGCCGGACCGCGCACCGCCGGCCGATTCAGCGCGGGCATGCTCTCGATCGCCGCGAGCCAGGAGGGCGGCTTCGACGCGCTCGGCTCGCACTGGGGCATCGCGAACGAGGTGGCCGCGCGCCACGGGCGGACCATGGACCGGTCCGCGTGGCGGCTGATGGGCATGATGCACATCGCCGAGACCGAGGAGCAGGCGCGCCGCGAGGTCGCGTACGGCCTCGAAGGCATCCAGAACTACCAGGCCAAGGTGCTGCCGGTCCCGCTCGACGCGGACACCCCGCTCGCGCGGCGCATCGATCGGGGCAACGAGACGGGTTCGTTCATCTGCGGCACGCCGGAGATGGCGATTCGGCAGATCGAGCGGTTGTGGCAGAAGTCCGGCGGTTTCGGCACCTACCTGTTCATGGGCGCCGACTTCGCCGACCCGGCGGCGACCAGGCGGTCGTACGAACTGATCGCGCGCGAGGTGATCCCGTACTTCACCGGCGCCGCACACGGCCCGATCGCGTCGCAGGACTGGCAGGTCGGCCTGTCCGAGACCTGGCGGGACCAGACGGCGCAGGCGGTCGGCGGGGCCGTGAAGGACTACGAGAGCACGAAGGGGGCCTCGACGTGAGCGGGCGGACGAACGGAGCCGGGCCGGCCGGCGGGGGTCGGATCGAGGGCAGGGTCGCGTTGGTGACCGGCGCCGCGGCGGGTATCGGGCGGGCCGTCGCGCGGCGGTTCGTGGCCGAGGGGGCCGTGGTGGTGGCCGGGGACGTGGACGCGGACGCACTGGCCACCCTCGCCGAGGAGTTGGGCCCGGAGCGCTGCCGCACCCGGCTGTGCGACGTGACCGTCGAGGACGACGTGGCCGCGCTGGTACGGACCGCCGTGGACGATTTCGGCGGCCTGGACATCGCGGTGGCCAACGCGGGCGGCGGCACCGCGGCCGAACTGGTCGACCACGACTACGCGGCCTGGCGCCGGGTCGTCGACCTGTGCCTGAACGGCGCGTTCCTGACCGTCAAACATGCCGGCCGCGCGATGCGGGCCCGGCCCGGCGGGGGCGGCTCGATCGTCACCATGGCCTCGCTCAACGCGGTCCAGCCCGGCCGGGGCATGGCCGCGTACTGCGCGGCCAAGGCCGGCGTGGTCGCGCTGACCGAGGTGGCGGCGCTGGAGTTGGGGCCGGCGGGCATCCGGGTGAACGCGGTGGCGCCGGGCCTGATCCGCACGCAGGCCACCGCCGGCATGTGGCATGTCCCGGGCGTGGTCGAGGAGTACGTGGCCAACGCCCCGCTGGGCCGCTTCGCCGAACCGGAGGAGGTGGCCGCCGTGGTCCTGTTCCTGGCCTCGGACGAGGCG
Source organism: Embleya sp. NPDC056575 (assembly GCF_042793325.1). Classification (NCBI taxonomy): domain Bacteria; kingdom Bacillati; phylum Actinomycetota; class Actinomycetes; order Kitasatosporales; family Streptomycetaceae; genus Embleya; species Embleya sp. NPDC056575. The sequence continues at coordinate 132,908 of NZ_JBHTVA010000027.1, read as the reverse complement.
GGCTTCGTCTCGGGCAGCACGTACGGGGTGGACGGCGGCGCCCGGACCCGCCGCTACCCGGACCTGATCGCGGCACTGGAGCGGCTGTCGGGGACGTGAGCCGGGGTGGGGGCGGGCCGGGCCCGGCGAAGGCCGAGCGAGCGTCGACCGGGAGCCGATCGAGGACGGGCCGGGAGCCGATCGCGCGCCGGCCGGGGGCCGTTCCGACCGGCGCGCACCCTCCCCACCACATCCGCGATCAAGCGGCTGATCAGGGACGAAACGGATCCCGGGGGTTCCCGTTCCGGTTGCTGACGCAGCGTCAAGTTTCTGTTCGGTAATGGCGCTATCGCCTTCGAATGGTCGTCCGCGCGATCGGTTGGCAGCCTGGTCCGGCCGGGTTCGACCTCTTCGATCCGAGGCGGTTTTCCGGCCTCGAACCCGGGCAACCAAAGGGCACCGAACGGGAGCGGGAGGGGACCTGACACCCCCGATGCGCGACGGCGCACCCCCCACCCCGTGGGTATGAAGGGCGCCGGCGGCCGGGTCCACTCCCCCGTGCCCGGCCGTCGGCCGCCGGGTCGAGCGTGGTGACGAGTACCGCGCTCGGCGGCACCGGCGGCGCCCACCGCGAACGCCCCGGCGCAGGCGAACGAGGGTTCTCCGGGCCGGGGACGACGGTCGCACGAGATACTTTCGACGTGCACACACGGCACGGGTGGCACCGGCCGCACGGGCGCTAGGACGACGGCGATTCCGCGACGAAACCGCGCACCCCGACGCACCCGCTCGGCGCGCACCCGCGCCGGCCCATATCGGGCCTCACGTTGCCACCCGGAACGGCCCGACCGCCCTCAGTGCACGTCGATCCCCCGGAGATGCCGCATGTCGTTGTAGCGGATCCCCCGCAGTCGCCCGTCCCTGACCCGCCAGCGGGAAATGGACGCGTTGCCCACCGGGTCGGTCCGTACCAACCGGTCGACGTCGGTCTCGGTCAGCCCCTCCAGGACATAACGCAGCATCAGGACGGTCGAGTCGTGCCCCACGATCAGCACATGCGCGCCCGGCGCCTCGTGCCGGAGGTCGGTCAGCAGCGTGCGCAGCCGCAGCGCGACATCGGCCAACGATTCGCCGCCGGGCGGACGGTAGTACAGGTCGCCGACCCGCCGCCGCCGTTCGGCCTCGTGCGGGTAGAGCCGTTCGATGGCGGCGGCCGTACGCAGCTCCAGCACGCCCATCTCCCGGTCGCGCAACCGCTCGTCGCGTCGGGGCGGGGGCAACAGCAGGCCCACTCGGGCGGCTTCGCGGGCGATGATCCGCATCGTCGAGCGGGCCCGGCGATACGGCGAGACCAGAACCACGTCCGGGGTCTCCCCCCTGAGCGCGAGCCGCCGCCCGACAGCGCCGGCCTGGTCCTCACCGCGCGCGCTGAGCGCGACGTCGGCGTCGCGCCCGACCACCGACGGGTCGAACTCACCGTCCCCGTCCGGCTCCTTCGCCTCCCACCCGTCCGCCGGATCCGCCGCGACGCCGGCCGACCGGGCGGCGGCGGAGCGAGCGGCGGAGCGGGCCGCCGCCGCGGCGAAGGCGGCGTTCGCCGTGCTTTCGCCGTGACGTACGGCGACGATCTCGGCCGGCCCGAAGGGCGCGGTGTCCGATGCGCTGACCACATTCCCCCCAAAGCCTTGTTCCTCTCATCGTTCTCACCCCCGGCGCGGCCCCGAAACGCGCCGACCCGCCGAACGACCACACCGCGGCGCCGATCATCGCCCACGACTCCCGCCCCCTTCCGGCCCGAGCACGCGCCCGGCCGAGTCATCCCACGAAACACCGCCCGACTTGTGTGATCATCGATCAGGGTGTCCGGATAATCTGACGCCATGATCGAACCCCGCGTCGCCCTCGTCACCTGTGCCGAGCTGCCCGACCTCGACCCGGACGACCGTCTGCTCATCGCCCCGCTGGCCGCGCACGGCATCCGCGCCGAGGGCGCCGTGTGGAGCGACCCGACGGTCGACTGGGACGCCTACGACCTCGTGGTGCTGCGCTCGGTGTGGGACTACCCGCCGCACCACAAGGCGTTCGTGGAGTGGGCCGCGAGCGTGCCGCGCCTGGCCAACCCGGCGGCGGTCGTGACCTGGAACACCGACAAGACCTACCTGCGCGACCTCGCCCGGGCCGGCCTGCCCGTGGTCGAGACGATGTGGCTGGAGCCCGACTCGACCGTCACACTGCCCACCTCCGGGGTACACGTGGTCAAGCCGGCGATAAGCGCCGGGTCGCGCGACACCGAGCGCTACGACCTGGCCTCCCCGGAGGAACGCGCGCTCGCCGCCGGGCACGCCACCGCCCTGCTCGCCGACGGCCGCACCGTCATGGTCCAGCCCTACCTGGCGGCCGTCGACACCGTCGGTGAGACCGCGCTCGTCTACTTCGACGGCGTCTTCAGCCACGCCGTCCGCAAGGGCCCCATCCTCGACGGCAACGGCGGCGAGTTGATCGACGGCCTGTACAAGGCCGAGACGATCGAGCCGCGCGAGCCCTCCGCCGCCGAACTCGCGGTCGGGGCCCGGGTCCTGACCGAGATCCCGATCTCCCCGCTGCTCTACGCGCGCGTCGACCTGGTTCCCGCCGACGACGGCACGCCGACCCTGCTGGAACTGGAGCTGACCGAGCCGTCCCTGTTCCTGTCCCACGCCGAAGGCGCCCCCGACCGCCTGGCCGCCGCGATCGTGGCCGCCCTGCACACATACGCGTAGCCGCGGCGCACCGCCCGCGCGTAGCCGCGGTCGGCGCGTGCCACGGGCCCGGCCGCGCCGGTCGGGCCCGCCGAAAATCCGTCGCCGCGCGCCCCCGGCCTGCGTAGCGTCGGGACCGGCGGTCGAGGTCACCGCCCGAACCCGACGCACGCGGCGACGGAAAGGCGGCGTGATGGATCGGCGGACGCCGCAGGAGCGCAAACGCCTGAGCTACCTGAAGGACCGGCGCAACGGTTACGGCGAGAACGACAAGAGCAGTCGGCGCAACATCCGCCGCAACAAGGCGGCGGTCCGCAGCGCCAACCGCCGCCACGAGCACCTGGTGCTCACCGCCCTGGCCGGCGTGCGCGACGCCGGCGGGGCCGAGGCCGTCGCGGATCGCCTTTACGTCAAGCGCCCCAAGCGGTGGCGCAAGTGGCCGGACCAACCGCTCGCCGAGGCGGTCGAGTACGTCCTCGAACGCCGCGTCCGGCTCGGCATCGACGACGACGGCCGAGCCCGTCGCCGGATCCACCGCATCCACCGCCGCCTCGACCACCCGAACCGACCGGCTCCCACCGCATAAGCGCGCCGGCCGCCGCCCGGCCTGTCGCAACCCGTACGCCCGCGTCGATCGAGGGACGATGGCGCCATGAAGCGCGACATTTCCCTTGAATGGGACAGTGCCCCGGGTGCCGACCTCCGCACCGCGACAGAGGTGTACGCCGCCGCCGGGCTCCCTGCGCCGACGGCGCCCGCCGACGCCACCACCTCCGCCGACCCGGGCGATCCCGGCGACCGCATCGGCACGGTCCGCGCGCGCCGTGGCGGGCGGCTGCTCGGCTGGGTGAGCCTGTACGGGAACGGCGAGGCGGGTGTCACCGCCCAGGGCGAGCGCGCCGACCGGCTCGCCAGGCGGCTGGTCCACGGCTCCTACGGCGCGGATCCCGGTGCCACCGGCGAGGAGCGGGCCGCATTCGTGTCGATGTACCGCCGCGCCGCCCGACGGGCCCGCGCCGGCGGCGCGTCGATGCTGCACTGGAGCGGTACCGACACCGGCCCGGAAGGCGACGCCGCCCGCGCCCTCGGCGCCCGCGCCACCGGCGAGATCGCCCGGATCTGGACCGTGGACCCGCGCGGCTGGTGGGCCCCGGGCGGCCTGCCCGCGATCCGCGCCCGTACCCTCCCGCCGCCGCTCGTGGGGCTGATCGGCGAGGGCGCCGAACTCACCGTCGACGTCGCCGACGACCTGGCGTACCTCAACGCCGGCGAGGCGATCACCGCCCCCGGCGTCGCCCCCGACATCCTCGGCGCGCTGGTGGCCGCGCTGGTGGACCTGCTGCGCCGGGAGCGGCCCGACGTCCGCGAGTTGGCCGTGTTCGAATTCGACGGCGACACCGAGGGCGCCGTCCGCCTGGCCCTACCCCTCGCCGGCCTGCGCATCGCACACCGCGTGGTGGACTTCGAACTCCCGCTCACCCAGCCGCCCGACCCGACGTCCTGACCACCCGGCGATCGCACCGCGCCCCACCGACGCCTTCGCCCTCACGTGCGACTGTACGTCGCCACCGACGTCCCCCCGGCAAGCACCGTCCCACCCGTGCGGGTGAACGCGTGCGCCCCGAACACGCCCGACATCATGGGTATCCCGCTGCCGATCAGGACCGGATAGGTCTTGATCACCAGCTCGTCGATCTCGTCGATCAGACCGCCCGCCAGGCGCCCCCCGCCGGCCAGCCAGATGCCCTTGCCGGTCGGTTCGGCCTTCAACTCGCGCACCTTGGCGACCGGGTCGCCGGCGATCAGGGTCACCGCGGGGTCGAGGGTCTCGGTGATCGTCTCGGTGACCACATAGGTCCGGAGATGGCCGTACGGGTTGGGAAATCCCTCCCGAATACCGGGCTCGTAGGTGCCCCGACCCATCACGACCGTGTCGAAGTGCCGGAACTCCGTGTCCGGAGCGACCCCCACGTGCGGGGCGAGGTGCGTCGGCAACGTCTCCGGATACTCGGCGACCAGGTGTGCCACCACATCCTGCCCGACCGGGAAGAAGTCGTAGCCGCCGTCCTTGTCGGCGATGAAGCCGTCGATGGTGGAGGCGATGAAGTAGGTGAGCTTTCGCATGCGGTCTCTTTCCGTGGCGCGTTCCGAGCCGGACGACGGCTCGGCAAGATGACTACAGTTATAGTACTTCAGCTGTAGTGGTGCAAGCGGGAACCGGGAAATCGCCTCACCAGGGGCGCGAGTCCGGACCGGGCAGCGGACGCAGCCCCGGCCAGGACGCCAACAGCCGGCCGCGCAACTCCCTTGCCAACAGCCCGAGTTCGTGCAACGGCTCGGTCGCGGTATCGGCCACCACGCCGAGCCGGTGCACCAGCCGCTCGCGGGCCGAGATGTAGCCCCATTCGAAGTCCTGCACCGGGACCCGGTCCAGGTGGTCCACGCTGTCCCGGTGCGCCCGCTCGACCAGTGCGTCGCCCCGGATCAGCCAGCCCGCACAGGCGTCGGCGACGGACGCCTCCGGGTCCAGGTCGCGGCCGGTGTGCGCCCGCCAGGTCGCCGCGTAGACCGCCTCCACCTCGCCCGCCTGCGGTCCGGGCAGCGACATCGCGCACCAGCACGTGGGGAACCCGATCCGCAGATAGGCCAATTCGACCAGCCCGTCGCCCAGCGCGGCCTGCTCGAAGTCGACGAACCGCACCCCGTCGACGGTCCGCAGGTCGTTGCCCGGACACGGATCGCCGTGCAACAGCGCATACCGACCGGTCGGGTCGAGCCGGGTCAGCAGCGCGGCCAACTCGGCGGCCACGCCCGCGGGGATCGGTACGTCCAGCGTCGCGGCCAACCGCAGGAACGACTCGGCGTCGGCGGCGGTCGGCGCCCGCCAGGGCGGCAACGCGCCCGCGTCCGCCGGCCCGGTGAGCGCGTGCAACCGGGCCAACGCCTCGGCGTAGCCGGGCAGCCAGTCGTCGGTCCGCCCGAGGTCGTCCAGATACTCCAGCACCATCACGCACGCGTCGGGATCGGTGGCCAGTACCCGAGGCCCGACCGGCCCCCGCTCGGCCAGCCGCAACCCGGCCACCTCGCGGGCGAAGCGCGCCGACGCGCCGTCCCGGTTGTCGCCTCCGTCGGTGATCCGCTTGACGATCGCCCGCTCGCCGCCGAACTCCACCCGCCACACCCGCGAACGCGGGCTGCTGTCCAGCAACTTCACCCGCTTCGGCGCACCCAGGCTCGTCCGCAATTCGTCACCGATCGGCACCCTGAATCTCATGGGTCACACACCTACCCAGGCAACACCGCTCACGCAACCCGACCCGACCACCGCCGGGCCGGCCTCACGGATAGTCGAAGAACCGGATCCACCAGGTCGGCGCGTCCTCGACCGTGTAGTGGTCGGCGAGCCGGCTCGCCCCGTCGTACGTGGTCCGCAACAGGTCCTCCGGCACGACGGTGTAGCCGAGGTCGTCGAGCGCGGCGGCGACCCGTTCCGTCTCCTCCGGCGCCACGTACGCGGGCGCCGCGCCGACGGGATGGTCGTCCGGCGCGTCGACCCCGATCACCGCCAGGTCGCCGAAGTTGCTCACCACCAGGGTGATCCGCCCGGTCCCGGACAACGCGCTCGCGGGCACCACGATCGCCCCGTGCCGACTCGCCGCACCCGCCTCGCCCTCGACCGGGCACCGACAGTCGAAGTCCGCGTCCAGGCGCGCCACGAGCCGGTCGAACCGCTCGCGCGCGGCGTCGGGGTCGTAGTCCGCCGGGGCGGTCAGGTGCTCCGGGTCGTCCAGGGCACGCAACAGCGCCCAGGCGTGCTCGTCGTCCAGTGTCATCCTCAGCCGATCCGTATCCGATGCGCGGCGCCTGCCCGTACCCGACTCCCGAACCGCGCACACCCGCGCACACCCGGGCCCACCCGACCGCTCGGCCGCCGCCCATATCCACCCGGAGCCGCCGGTGCGATGATCTTCCTCCGCAGCGGTATACACCCCACCCGAACCGGTTCGCGAACGCCCCGCCCGGGGCGGGCCGGGCCCGTGCGGCACGCTGTGGATCCGTGCACCTCGTCCGACCCCCGATCTGGTGGTGAATCCGGCATGACCGCCCTGGACCCGGCCATACCCGAGTCGGCCCGTCCCGAGTCGGCCGATCCCGTGTCCGCCGACCCCGAGCGGGTCGACCGCTCAAACCTGCAACGGCGGACCGTCCGTACCCTGATCGCCGCGCAGGTCGTCGGCGGCGTGGGCATGGGCTCGGCGCTGACCGTCGGCGGGCTGCTGGCCGAGGACCTGTCCGGGTCCAAGAGCTGGTCCGGCGTGGCCACCACCGCGATCACCCTGGGCGCGGCGTTGTTCGCGCTCCCGATGTCGCGCGCCGCGACCCGGTACGGGCGTCGCGTCGCGCTCACCGCCGGGTGGGCGGTCGCGGCGGTCGCGGCCGGCGGGGTGATCCTGGCGGCGGTGCTCGGGTGGTTCCCGCTGCTGATCGCCGCGCTGCTCGTGTTCGGCGCGGGGACGGCCGCCAATCTCCAGTCGCGCTACGCGGCGACCGACCTCGCCGACGACGCCGGACGGGCCCGGGCGTTGTCGGTCGTGGTCTGGTCGACCACCGTCGGCGCGGTCCTGGGCCCCAACCTGAACGAGCCGGGCGCGGTGGTCGGGCGCGCCCTGGACCTGCCGGAGCTGGCCGGCCCGTTCCTGTTCTCGATCGTCTCGTTCGCCGGCGCCGGGATCATCCTGTGGGTGGCGCTGCGCCCGGACCCGCTGCTCGTCGCGCGCGCCGACCTGGGCGACCGGGTGCCGCCCCGGGCCGGCCTGCGCGGGGCGTTCGCGGTGATCCGCCGAGCGCCGCGCGCGCTGCTCGGCCTGGCGACGGTGGCGTTCGGGCACGTGGTGATGGTGTCGGTGATGGCGATGACACCCGTACACATGAAGGACCACGGCACCGCGTTGACCCTGGTCGGGCTGACGATCAGCCTGCATATCGCCGGCATGTACGCGTTGTCCCCCGTCGTCGGCTGGGCGGCGGACCGGTTCGGCCGGATCCCGGTGATCCTGGGCGGCCAGTTCGTGCTGCTGCTCGCGGTGTTCACGGCCGGCACCTCGGGCCACTCCACGTGGCGCACCATGGTCGGCCTGATCCTGCTCGGCCTCGGCTGGTCGTGCTGCCTGGTGGCGGGCTCGGCGCTGCTCGCCGAGTCGGTGCCGGCGGGTGAGCGGCCGGGCGTGCAGGGCGTGTCGGACCTGCTGATGAACCTGGCCGGCGCGGCGGGCGGCGCGGTCTCCGGATCGGTCCTGGGCATGGCCGGCTACGGCGGCCTCAACCTGGTCGCGGGCCTGCTCACCGCCCCGGTCCTGTGCGTGGCGGCCGGCTTCGCGCTCGGTCGTGGTCGCCGCCGAACCGCCTGAGCCCGCCCTCACCGCCGCGCGCCGGCGCTCTTCCCGGCCCGTCGCCGCCCGCCGCCGCTCCCCCCGGATGGCCCGTCCCGCTCGTGGCCTCCCCCGCTCGGCCATATGTTTGGACAAAATGTGCCAAATGGTCGCGGGTTTCCTGCCCGGGCCTTCCCGGAAGGGGCAGCCATGGTGCAGCGGGTGGTCGTCGTCGGAGCGGGGTTCGCGGGGTTCGAGACGGTGCGCAGGCTGGAGCGCTCCCTCGGCCCCCGCGAGGCCGAGATCGTGCTGGTCAGTCCGATGGACTACATGGTGTACCGCCCGCTGCTGCCGCAGGTCGCGGCCGGGGTGTTGTCCTCGCGCACCACGGCGGTGCCGCTGCACCGGATGTTCGACCGCACGCACGTGCTCCCCGGCGGCGTGATCGGCGTGGACCTGGCCGCGAAGGTCTGCGTGGTGCGCAAGATCTCCGGCGACATCGGCAACGAGCACTACGACAAGCTGGTCCTGGCCCCGGGCAGCGTCACCCGCACCTTCGACATCCCCGGCCTGACCACCTACGGCCACGGCATGAAGAACCTGGCCGAGGCGGTGTATCTGCGCGACCACGTGATCGCCCAGTTGGAGATCGCCAACTCCAGCACCGATCCGGCCGAGCGCGCCTCGCGCTGCCAGTTCATCGTGGTCGGCGGCGGCTACGCGGGTGTGGAGACCGCCGCGTGCCTGGAGATGTTGACCACCAAGGCGCTGCGGCACTTCCCGCGCCTGGACCCCGCGCAGGTGCGCTGGATGATCGTCGACATCGCGCCGCGCCTGCTGCCGGAACTCGGCGAGAACCTGGGCAAGGCCACCCTGCAGATGCTGGCCAAGCGCGGCGTGGACGTGCGGCTCGGGGTCAGCGTGCAGGAGATCACCGAGGACTCGGTCACCTTGACGACGGGTGAGAAGTTGCCGTGCCGCACGCTGGTCTGGACGGCGGGCGTCACCGCGAGCCCGCTGGTCGGCACGCTGGGCACCGAGTTGGTGCGCGGCCGGCTGGCGGTCGCCGCCGATCTGGCCGTGCCCGGGCATCCGGACGTGTTCGCGCTCGGCGACGCCGCGGCCGTACCGGACCTGGACAAGGGCGACGGCGCGATCTGCCCGCCCACCGCGCAGTACGCGCACCGCCAGGCCAAGATCGCCGCCGCCAACGTGGTCGCCACGCTGCGCGGTCAGCCGCTGAGCCCGTTCCGGCACAGGGACCTGGGGTTGGTCGTCGACCTCGGCGGCACCCAGGCGGTGGCCCGCCCGCTCGGCTACGAGATGCGCGGCCTGCCCGCGCAGGCGATCACGCGCGGCTACCACCTGCTGACGGTGCCGTCGATCCGGGCCCGCACCCGGGTGTTGTCCAACTGGATCCAGCACGCCTTCGCCGGCGACGACCTGGTCCGGCTCGGCTTCATGTCCGACCAGGACGGCCGGATGGGCAACCTGGAGAAGACCGACGCGTACCTGTCCGGCGACGAGATCACCGCGCGCACCGGCTCGCGCGCCGCGCACCCGTAGGCGAGGCCGCGGTGCCCGGCGCGCGCCCCGATCAGGCGTCGCGTTCGGCGCGCTCCTTCAGGCCCTCCGCCTCCATCCGCAGATAGCGCCGGGTCAGATTGCCCGCGACCAGGCCGATCAGTGGGGTGAGCAGGCCGCTCTGGCGCAGGATCAGCTCCACCGTGACGCCCTGGTCGACCCGGATGCGGTGGTCGGCGAGGGTGGTCACCCCGCCGCCGCGCGACGTCCAGGTGAACGATCGCCCCGGTTCGCATTCGGTGACCACCCACTGCGTGGCGGGCAGCCGGGGCTGCTTGACCCGCACCCGGCTGCCGACGCCGAACGGCTCCCGGTCCAGTCGGCGCACCTCGCTCATGGACGCGGTCCAGGTGGGCCAGCGCTCGACGTCCACCAGGATCTCCCAGACCCGCTCGGCCGTCGCCTCGACGCGAATGCTCTCGTGGTAGGTCATCGTGTCCCCATTCCACCGGCGAACGCGCCGGTCATCGTCGGCCCATGGTCCACACGAGGGGGCGGTGGGACAAGAGGGACGCGTGGGGATCCGGGGGGCGCGCGTTGCGCGGGCCGGGCGCCGTGCGGGGTGCCGACGGGCGCCGAGCTGGGTACACGGGGGCCATGAACGACGAGCGCACGTCTGCCCGGCTGCGGAACGCGCTGGTGGAGCGATTGCGGCTGGGCGGGAGTGTACGCACCGAGGCGGTCGCGAGTGCGATGGCCTCGGTGCCGCGCGAGGTGTTCATGCCCGGCGGCACCTCGCCGGCGCGTGCGTACGAGGACCGCGTGGTGGTGTTGTCGATCGACGCGCGCGGGTTGCCGGACAGTACGGTCAGCCAACCGGCGATGATCGCGCTGATGCTCGAACAGCTGGCCGTGCGGTCCGGGATGCGGGTGTTGGAGATCGGCACGGGCAGCGGCTACAACGCGGCGCTGCTGGCGCGTCTGGTCGGGGCGACGGGCGAGGTGGTCAGCGTCGAGGTGTCCGCCGAGTTGGCGGGCGCGGCGGCGCGGCGGTTGGCCGGGCTCGGGATACCTGTGGACGTGCGGGCCGGGGACGGCTGGGCCGGCGTCGCGGACCGGGCGCCGTTCGACCGGATCGAGGCCACGGTGGGTGTGCCGGATCTGCCGCCGGCGTGGGTGGAGCAGTTGGCCCCGGGCGGGGTGCTGGTCGCGCCGATGTGGTTGCGGCCCGGGTTGGAGTTGGCGGTCGCCTGGGAGCGGACCGGGGGCGCGGCGCTGACCAGCGTGTCGGTCGCACGCTGCGGATTCCTCCAGTTGCGCGGGCCGCACGCCGGTCCGGGGCGCACCCACGCGCTGACCGGCGATCTCGCGGTGATCGGCGAGGATCTGCCGCCGGCCGCGTTGGACGTGTTGCGCGACCTGATCGATCACGGCGCGGTGGACGCGGGTCCGGTGCTCGGCCCGGTGGACGCGCGGCTGACCGGGTTCGCGCTGGCCGAGCCGCGTTCGGTGTTGTTCCTGGGGCATCCGGGAGACGGCACGACGTGGGGGTTGTTCGACCCGGAGCGGCCCGCGCTGGCGGTGTTGATGCGTGATCGCATCCTGGTCTACGGCGATCGGGACGCGGCGGTCGATTTGTACTACGGGGTGGCGGGCGCGCCGGTGGTGGACGCCGAGCGGCTGCGGGTCGAGGCGGTTCCGGCGGGTACCGCCTTCCCGCCCGCACCGCGCCCGGACGGGCCGTCGTGGACGGTGGAGCGAGAGCGGTACCACTACCGGCTGACCGAGATGTAGGCCCCGCGCGCCGGGCGGCCCGGGGGGCGAGGTGTCGCGGCTACTGCCGCGGGAGTGCGCGAACGACCTGGCCGAAGCGGGCGGATCCGGTCAGGCTCGCGTGTTCGGGGCCCTTCCACTCGACCTCCAGCTCTTCCAGGATGCCCTCGTGCCACCAGAACATCCCGGTGGACAGGGGCTGTTGGTCCCGGGCCAGGCTCTGCGCGGTCTTCAGTACGAATCCGGCCATGCCCACCGTGCGCTGCGAATCGAGCGGCAGCGCGAGCAGACCGTTGTCCACCGGCGCGCACACCAGGGCGCCGGCGCGCAGCGGGTCGCCGATCGCCTCGCCGAGGCGGAACAGTTGCGCCGAGCCGGGCCAGCTCTGGCCGAGCAGCGAGTGCAGCGTGGCTCCGGGGGAGATCTCCATCGGCGTGCCGCCGTAGCCCTCCATCCGGAGGTTGGTCGCGCCCTGGAGCCACACGTCCTCGACGGCCATGCCCCAGTGCTGCACCATCGGCGTCTCGATCGTGACCGCGGTGCCGTCCGGCCCCTTCACGCACGCCACGGCGACGATCTCGCCGCGCACACCCAGCGGCCACACCATGCCCTGCGCACCCAGGTGCGGGCCGGGGCGGCTGATCATCAGCCGCAGATCCTGCCTGATCCGCTCCGGCGGCGCGCTCATCAGGACACCGCGCACGTCCTGTCCCCAGGCGGTGTTCTGCTGATTACGCGACTGGCGACGAAACAACGCCACGAAAAACTCCTAGCAAGGGGGTGCCGACCGGCCCTGACAAGTCATAGTCAACACCCGCCCCTCGACGCAACATCACCCGCACGCCCCCGCCCGTGGCCGAGGCGATGGCGGACCGCGGGGCGGGTCCCTTTCCGCCGGCCGTGGGTGGTGCGGTGGGCGGGGTCAGGCCTGGTGGGTGGGGAGGATGACGAGTTGGCGCAGGTTGATGTGGCGGGGGCGGGTTGTGGTGTAGACGATCAGGTCGGCCACGTCGGTCGGGGACAGGGCGCCGATCGTGTCGAACATGGCGCCGAGTTGGCCGGCCTCGCCGAGGGCGGCGTTGTCGATGTGCGAGCCGAGTTCGGTGTCGGTCAGGCCGGGCTCGATGTTGGTGACCCGGACGTCGCGCGGGCCCAGTTCGCTGCGCAGGGACGCCGACAGGTGGGTGAGCGCGGCCTTGGTCGCGCCGTAGACGGCGTAGTTCGGGAAGGTCACGTGTGCGCCGATGGAGGAGACGTCGACCAGGTCCGCGGTGCCGCCGTCGGCCGCCGCGGCGACCAGGTCGGCGGTGAACGCCCGGATGATCCGCAGCGCGCCGGTGACGTTGGTGTCGATCATCCGGGTCCACTCGTCGATCCGGCCGTCGTCGAGCGGGTTGGGCAGCATCACCCCGGCCGCGTTGACGACCAGGTCGACGCGGCCCAGCTCGGTCCGGATCCGGGCCGCGCCCGCGTCCACCGAGTCCTGGTCGGTGACGTCGACCGCGACGGCGAGCGCCGTACCCCCGCCGGCCTCGATCTCGGCGGCGAGGTCCTTCAACCGGTCCTCCCGGCGGGCGAGCAGGGCGACCCGCGCGCCGTTCGCGGCGAGCTGCCGCGCGGTCTCGGCGCCGATGCCGCTGGCGGCCCCGGTGACGACGGCGGTGCGGCCGGCGAGTGTGCTGGGTGCGGTGTGGTTCACGGGGTCTCCCTGGTTGATCCGTACTGCGTGACCTGCTGACTCGGATCACTGTGCCGCCGGGCCGCGCGGACACCCAGAGCACACGTTTACCTGGGTCCGGCCGTACCACCTTCGCGCCCGGTCGCCGCGTCGGCCGAGGGCCCGGCAGTAGAGTCCGAACATGAACACGACGTCCGCCGACACGTCCTTCGAGCAGCTGGGCGGGTTTCTGCGCGCCTGCCGCGCCCGGATCGGGCCCGAGGAGGTCGGCCTGCCCGTGTTCGGCCGCAAGCGCCGGGTGGCGGGGTTGCGGCGCGAGGAGGTGGCGCAGCTCGCCGGTGTGAGCGTCGACTACTACGTGCGCCTGGAGCAGGGCCGCGGGCAGCACGTCTCGGACGCCGTGCTGGACGCGATCGGGCGGGCGCTGCGGCTGGATCCGACCGAGTACGCGCACATGTGGGATCTGGCCCGGCCGACCCGGGTGAGTGTGCGCCGACCGGCGCCCTCGACCGCGCGGCCGGGCGTACAGGTGCTCCTGGACCGGATCGACGCGCCGGCGTTCGTGCTGGGCCGCTGCATGGACGTGGTGGCGTGGAACACGCTCGCCGACGCGCTGATGGGGCTGAGCGCGATGGCGCCGCACGCGCGGAACATGGCGCGGCACGCGTTCCTGGCCCCCGACGCGCACACCTTCTACCCCGAGTGGGAGCAGGTCGCCGCCGACACCGTCGGGTATCTGCGCCTGGACGCCGCACGGCACCCCGGGGACACCCGGATGGCCGCCCTCGTCGAGGAGTTGTCCGCCGGCAACCCGCGCTTCCGCCCGCTGTGGGACGCCCACCAGGTGGCCGAGAAGACGCACGGCACCAAACGCCTGCGCCCCGCCGGCGGCGATCTTGTGGACATCACCTACGAGACGTTGTCCCTGCCCGGGGATCCGGATCTGCTGCTCGTCGTCTACACCACCGGCCCGCGTGCCGAGCCGGTCCGCGCGCGGGCGGGCGCGGCGCTCGGGCGGGTCTGACCGCCGGCTCCGGCCCGACCCCGCCCGCCCCGGCGCCGACCTACGCGCTCAGTTCGCGATCCAGGGGGACGCGGAATCTCGGGGTGATGTGGGCGCCCGCCAACCACGAGGTGTGCCGGGCCACTTCGGCCTCGATCGCCTTGGTCGCCTCGGGGTCGAGGTCGACCAGGGCGCGCCAGACGAGGTCGCCGTCGGGGCGGGTGGACCAGCCGCCGACCACGCGGCCGTTCCACCAGACGGTCGGGCCGATGTTGCCCATGCGGTCGAACAGGTGCTCGCGCAGAGCGGGGGTGATGTACCAGTCGCGCGCCTTCCAGCCCATCGGGGTGGCGTCGAGTGCGGGCAGCAGGGCCGCCCACGGCTCCGGGGCCGGCTCGGGCTCCTCGTCGCCGGGCAGCACCCAGCCGGTCGTGCCGTCGTCCAGCCCCACCTCGACGGCCCGGACCGCGGCCAAAGCGTGCCGCACGTCGGCCTTCGTCCAGCCCGTCCACCACTTGAGGTCGTCGGCCGTGCCCGGCCCGAACGCGGCCAGCCAGCCGCGCACCAACTCGGCCTTCGCCTCGGTTTTTCCGATCTCGGGCAACGGCGGCATGGTCGTGTAGCGGAAGCGGCTGGAGAGCCACGACCCCTGCGGTTCGGCCCGGACGATCCGACCCTCGCAGGAGAGGGTGAACAACAAGCGTGTGGACACCCCCTGGTTCGCCTCGTACGGCTTGCCCACCGCGACCCGGATCTGGGTACGCAACAGCGGTACCCGCGCGCCCAGTTCGATCGCGGTGGCCTCGCCCATCCCGGCCAGCGCGGCCACCGTGTCCGCCTCGACCCGCTCCAGCCACGCCTCGTCGTAGCCGCCGGACGCGAGGAACTGCAGCAGCACCCGGCGCTGCGTGACCGCGACCGCGTCGGTGCTGGAACGCTGGACCACGTGGACGAGTTCGCGCGGGACCACGTAGACGGTGCGCCGCATGCCGGGCATCCGCACCAGGCTGCGGTCGGTGTACAACGCCCGCCGGACCTCGGCGACGGACGGTTCGGCCAGGCGCGCGCAGGTGGAGACGTACACCGTCGCCGGGTCGGTGGCGTGCAGCAGGAGCACGGACCGGACCGCGTCCTCCGCGTGCGCGGCGCGCGCGCCGGCCGCCAGTCGGTGCCGAGTGCCCAAACGCGCTCGTCGCTGGTCGTCGGTGATCCGTGGCAACGCAGAGGTCATGCGCCGACCATAGGGGTCCGGTGTGACATGTGGCCGGGAATCGTACGGCGCGGCGATTCCGGATCGCCTTACCGTGACGGGGTCGGGACACGAAAGAATCAAGCGTCGAGTTTTTCCGGTATCACCGCACGTCCGTGTGAAGGAGTCACCATGCCGTCTGCGGGGTCGTCCCGATTCGATTGGCGTCGCCTGACGCCCGCCCGTCGGGCGCCGAGCGCGGGAGGTCCGCCCCCACCGAAATCCGGGAACGGTCTGGTGATCGGGGCGGTGATCGTCGGGGTGATCGTGATCCTGGTGTGGTGGGTGCTCTCCGGCGACGACGACAAGAACGACAAGAAGAAGAACGCGTCGAGCACCGTGTCGCCGGGCACGTCCGGGTCGGCGCACCCGTCGGCGAGCGGGACGGCCGTGCCCTCGCCCACCTCGACGGTGAAGATGGCGGTGATCGCGCGCCAGGCGATCGGCCTGGAAATACGCGAGAAGCCGGGCAAGGGCAAGACCATCACCGAGGTCACCGCGGGCACCCAACTGACCGCGACCTGCCGGGCCAAGGGCGTTGCCCCCGTCTACGGCTGGCGTGGCGGCAAGAGCGACCAGTGGGTGCTGGTGACCACGAGCCAGGGCGCGGGTTACGCGCCCGAGGCGTGGTTGGAGACCACGGGGTCGGTGAAGGACCTGCTGCCCATGTGCTGAGCGTGCGCACGTCGGTGTGGGTCGGCCGGTGTCGAGCGCCGTACGGTCACCGACGCCGGCCGGTCGCCGCGCATGCGCTCGCGGCCGATCACCCAGGGGGCGACCGGGGTTCGCCCGACCAGCCAGGCGAACCCGGCCGACCCGGTGGCGACCACCACCACGAGCACGATGGTGTCCACCGCCGGCGACCACGGCAACGCGGCGGCGAATCCGCTCAGTTCCAGCAGCCGCAGGATCATCGGGTGCACGAGGTAGACGCCGAAGGCCAGTTGCGCCCCCAGCGCGGCGGCCCGCCGGCCGGGCACGGGTCGGCGGGCCCGTTCCCAGCGGCCGGCCAGGGCGTACAGCGCGATCACCGCGACCGGGCCCCACAGCAGGCTCACCGGCTGGGTGGCCATCGACGCGGTCGCGGTGTCCCGGCCGCCGGCGACGGTGTGCCGGTACCACAGCCAGGTCAGCGCGAGCATGCCGAGCGTGCCGGCCCACACGGTCCGGGTGTGCCCGACGATCCACGCGTGGAAGGCGTCCAGGTGCACCGCGGCCAGCGCGCCGGACAGCACGAAGAACCCGTAGGTCGGCAACAACATCCCGCCGTGCGTGCGGTACCACTCCAGCGGGCCGCTCAGCGGCGTGGGGTGGAACAGCACCACCAGCGCGGCCAGTTGCACCGCGGCGCTGACCACGAGCAGCGGCAGATGCCGGCCGGTGGTGACCCGGACCAGCTTGAGCAGGAGCGGGAACAACACCGCGATCTGGAGCGAGACGAGCAGGAAGTACAGGTGGTACCAGGACCCGCCCCAGACGATGCCGCCGCGCAGATCGCCCAGCGCGCCGGGCAGGTCGTCGCGGATGCGCGCGTGGTCGCCCAGTGCCCAGTAGGCGGTGGACCACAGCAGATACGGCGCGCCGAGCAGCTTGAAGCGCCTGCCGAGGAAGGCGCCCACGCGCAGCGGCCGGTGGTACGCGCTGTGGAAGAGCACGAAGGTGCTGACGAAGAAGAACACCGCGCGGGTCGCGTGCAGGACCAGCTGGGTGAAGGCGGGGCCCTCACCGGGGAACGGGTAGGTCACGCCGATGACATGCACCACGATCACGCACAGGAAGGCGATGTCGCGGATCAGGTCGACCCGGTGCAGGTGGGGCCGGCGGCCGGTCGCGGGCCGATCGGTCCGGGCCGTCGGGCCGGCCGGTTCGGCGGGCGGGTGTGGATCGGCCGGCTCGGCCGGCGGGCGCGCGGCGGGGGTCGGGCGGGCGGGTCGGGCGCGCTTGTCGAAGGTGCCGAAGGAGACTGACATCACCGGACGCCTGCCCCGACCACGCCGATCCGCTCACCGCCCGTCCGATGTTTTCCCCGGGGCGCGACCGGCGGTCGCGCCCTCCCCACCGGGTGCGAGCCGGATCGAACCGCAGGACGCGGGGTGCCACAACGCGGAAAGTCCATGTAGGCAGCATGGACGTGCTTCATGAGTGAATGATTAAAGCCGTCCGAGGGTGACCTTGACGTTGCGTCAGGTTCGGGCAAAGCCCGCCGGCGCGCCGCGAGGGCCGGGCGCGCCGGGGTGTGACCACCGGTATCGGTGCGGGTGGGGCGGTCGGCGCCGCGTTCGGGCGGTCGCCGGTCAGCCGCCCGGGGTCGGATCCGGGACGAACACGGCCCGGTCCCGGTGGAAGGTCATGGTGCCGGCGGTGGAGCCGTCCCAGCCCAGGCCGCCGGGTTCGTAGCGCTTGCTGACGGTGGCCCACCACAGGTTGGACGTCATCACGTGGCCGACCTCGTCGAGATAGGCGCGCATCCCCGGCTCCCCGCCGTGCGGGCCGGCCATGATCCGGTCGCGCAGGTCGAGGAACTTGCGTTCGGTGGCGTCGATCAGGCCGCAGATCTTGTTCATCGCCCCTTCGAGGTCGAGCCCTTCGGCCTCGCCGAGGTAATAGACCAGGTTCACCCGGTCGTCCATGACCAGCTCCTTGCGATAGGAGACCAGGTCGTTGATCAGCGTGTAGCCGTCGATCGCGGTGTCGTGGACGGCCACCATGTCGGCGGTCCGAAACGCCTCCTGGGACAGCGCCACGCCGGGCACGCCCTCCTCGGCGAACCCGAACAACCAGCGCACCCCCAGGCTGTGCCGGCGGTCGTCCATGTACGTGTCGTAGTCGGATATCCCGGCGTCGCGCCAGCTCTCCAACTCGGTGGTGAACCCGTGTGCGAAGTCTTCCATGTAGGAGACGAATCGGATCCAGCGCGCGGGCGGCATACGCTCGCGCAGCCAGGAGAAGTCCTCGCGCAGGGGCGTCGAGCCGTCCCCCCAGCCGAGCAGGTCGGCCATGAAACGGCCGAAGACGTTGCGGGTGGCGAACGAACTGCCGCCCAGGCCCGCCTTGTCCACGAGACTGTTCTCGATGCCGATCAGATAGTTCATCACCTTGGCCGTGGTCAGCGCGAGTTCGTAGTCGGCGTGCGGAACCGACAACGACACCAGCAGCGTTCCGTCCACGTTCTTGTCTATCCGGGCGGCGTCGCCCGCGTACGCGAAGCCGAGGTGGCGGTGGGCCCACCAGCGGGACTCGCGCATCAACCGGTCCGTTTCCGGATGGAACGTCATCGGCAACAGGTTCGCGAGCTTCGGCAGGTGGAAGCTGATCGGGAGGTCGACGACGGTCGGTGTGCTCACGCCGGGCTCCTTTCGCCGGTCTGCGTCGGGGTATTCCTGCCCCCACCGCGCGATCCGGCGGAACCGGGCGCGGGGGCACGCAGGGCTGAGGGGTACGCCGACTGCGCGCCGGGGCCCCGCGGGGCGCTCGGGCGGCGCGTCCGGGCGGCCAACCGACTGCCCAGGTGGCCGAGGGCCAGCAGGGTGAAGTGGTCGGCCAGGCTGGGGATCGCGTACAGGAACGGCCGGGTGCCCAGCATGTCCGGCACCGAGTCGATCCCGCCGTCGGCGCGTTGTGTGCTCAGCAGGTACTCGACGCCGCGCGTCGCGGGGTGGGGGTCGGCCTGGCGGCACAGCGCGATCAGCGCGTACGCCGTGCTGATCGCGTCGCTGGGGTCGCCGGGTTGTTGGCCCCAGCCGCCGTCGCGGTTCTGCCCCTCGCGCACCGCGGTCAGCGCCCGCTTGACGGTGGCCCGGTAGGCGTCGGGACCGCACGCGTCGGTGGCGAGCAGGGCGCGGAAGATCGCGTGGTAGCGGCTGCGGCTCCAGTCCGGTTCGAAGGTGCCGTCGACACGCTGCGCGGAGGCCAGGAACCGGCGTGCGGCGGTGATGCGTTGCACGTGCCGGGGCGCGCGTACGCTCAGCGCGTTGACCGCGGCCGCGGTCATGCACGCCTCCGAGGGCGCTCCCGCGATGTACGTGGGGAACCCGCCGTCGGCACCCTGGTAGGACCACAGGGCGCGTAAGCCGCAGTCGATCGTGCGCCGGTAGCGCAGCGGGTCGGTGGCGTGCAGGAACTCGATCGCCACCGAGGTGTCGTCGACGTCGGCGAGCGCCGCGGCGTCGGTGTACGACCAGCCGCCGTCCACCCGTTGGCGGGCCGCCAGGTGGTCGCCGATCCGGCGGCGGACCTCCATCGGGGCGCCCGACGCGTCCAGCGCGACACCCGCGGTGATTGCGCACCAGGTGTCCGTGTCGGTCACGAACGGCACCCCGCCGTCCACCCGTTGGTGGACCAGCGCCTTGGCCACGCCGTTGACCAGCACACCGTCCAGGTGCGGCCGCCCGACCAGCGCGTGCAGCACCAGGAGGTGCACGAGCAGATTGCCCTCCCAGACTCCCGACACCTGCTGGGTGTCCACGAGCAGGCGCACCTCGGACTCGGCGATCTCGTCGCCGTGACCGGTCAGATCGGCCGACGCGACCTTGAGCGCGATGGTCTGCACGTGCGCCCACGGGTGCAGGTTCCCGGTGTCGAACGCGCTCGGGTCGAACGTACGCCGAAGCACGCTCCGGGGTGGGCCGAGCAGGGTCAGCACCGTTTCGAGCAGGACCCGCTTGCGCGCGTTCAGAAACGCCGGCGCCCGCTGCAGGAAGCGGTCGAGCAGGGCGTCCGCGCCGTGCTCGGCGAGGCCGTCTGGATGGCGTAAAGCGATCGTCGCGAGCAGTCGATCGAGCGGTTCGAAGTCGTCGAGGCGATCGGCGAGGAACCGGGCGACCCGACGGTGGTGGTCGGATTCGATCCCGGTGCGCTCCAGCAGGCGCAGCAGCAGCGCCGATTCGAGCACGCGACTGCGGCACGGGCTGCGCACCGCCCCGTCGGGCTGCACCGAATCCGCGACCCGGCGACGCAGCCGCGCGGTGGCCACGGGGAGCTCCGGCACGAACATGTCCGCAGGCCACCCCGGCATCCGGGTATCTCGCACGCGCATCGGTCAACGCCTCCCCCATACGTCCTGTCGCAAGCTGTGCCGTTGTGTCGGTAGGGCGCCGAGCGGGGGTTGGGGTGACGAGATCGGGGTACTCGGCGCGGAATGCACGCCCCGGCGGATGAGCGCCCGGCGCCCGGTCCGGGTGTGTTCCCAACACGAAATCACCCGAAGGTGTGAATGCGGAAGCCTGTACTCGTTTGTTGTCTGAATTGGTGAGTAATCGCCATCAAATGTGCTGGAAATGAACGGCTATTGACGGCACTTCAGGCGGCCGGGAGCAGTCCTTCGAGCCCGGGAGCGGTCCTGGAAGGCGCGAATTCGACAACGTCGTAGGTGGCCGCGCCCGCCTTCCGGAACGGGTCCTCCGCGAGCACGGCGTCGAGCGCGGTCCGGTCGTCGGCGCGGGCCAGGATCACCCCGCCGGTGCGCGGGACACGACGCCCGGAGGCGAGCAGGGTGCCGTCCGCGTAGTACCGGTCGAGCCATTCGAGATGGCCGGGCATGAGCGCGTCGATGTCCTCGACGGGGACGACGTAGGTCAGCGTGATCACGAACATGACTCGATCGTAGGGCGTGGCGGGGAGCCGGGTGCGCGCTACCGCGGAAGAGGGTGGGGCGGGATTCGGGCGGACCGCGCGGGAGGGGCGGCGGGGCGAGGTGGGGCATATTGCGGTGCATTCCGGGGTGTTTCGACATGGTGGCGGCGATTCGGGACGCGGGGTGGAAGTTCCGCGTGAGGACGGGAATGTCGGGCGGGGCGTGCGGGTTGCCGGGGGCGGTCGGTGAGATCGGTGCCCCCGGGCCCACTCATGGCCACCGCGGACTACCGTTCGGCTGGAGCCGCGGTGAGCCTTTCGCCGCGAGGCGGCCCGTCTCACCGACCGTCGACGCGAGCGGTCCCCGTCGGGTTCGGTCGGCACGACGAAGGTCGCGGTACCGGGCGCGCGGGGCTCGACTTTGGTCGATCGGGATTGGCCGCTCGGCCGTTTCGAAGATCAAGAGGCGTCGATAGCGTGACACCCATGCGCAAGTTCCTGGACATTTTCGGATTGTTCCTGGTCCTCCAGGGCGTCGGTGGGATCGTTCACCACTTCGTCGGTTGGTTCCGAGCCTGGGGTCTGCTCGCCCGACAAACCTTTTTTCACGGCTATCAGCTGCCGGCGAGCTTCGCCCTGATCGTGCTCGGGTTCGTGGTGTGGATGCTCGGAGAAACGCTTTTTCCCACCGAGGAGGAGAAGCAGAAAAAGGCGTCCTCGAAATCCGCCGTCGAGGATGTACGGCGGAAGGAGGGCTGATAAAGGGGTCGACTCGCGTGGCGGGTGTGATCCGGTGGGCGGGAGGTGGCGGCGCACCGAGCGCGCGGGCGCGGGGGCTTCGAGGGAAACGCCTTGTTGGAGCGGGGGTGCGTGGGCCATCCTCGGCGCATGATCATTCCCGAGACCAAGAGTTGGACGTGGGTTCTCGACACGTCCTGTCCCGACT
Source organism: Embleya sp. NPDC056575 (assembly GCF_042793325.1). Lineage (NCBI taxonomy): Bacteria > Bacillati > Actinomycetota > Actinomycetes > Kitasatosporales > Streptomycetaceae > Embleya > Embleya sp. NPDC056575. The sequence goes on along the minus strand of NZ_JBHTVA010000027.1, from coordinate 111,078 downwards.
GCGGCCTGGACACCCCGGCCGTTCCGCTCGACCGGATCCCCGCGCTGACCCGCGCGAACGCCGCCGCGTGGCACGAATTGCTCGTCTCCGGCGGCGACGAGCTGCGGAATCGGCCGAATCCGGACACGTGGTCCCCGCTCGAATACGCGTGCCATGTCAACGACGTCTTCGTGCTGTTCGACGAGCGGCTACGGCTGATGTTGACCCGCGACGCCCCGGACTTCGCGAACTGGGACCAGGACGCGACGGCGATCGAGTCGCGCTACGCCGAGCAGGACCCCGTACGCGTCGCGGCCGATCTCGCGGCGGCGGGCGGCACATTGGCCGACGCGTTCGCGGCGGTGGCCGACGACCAGTGGTCGCGTACCGGCAACCGCAGCGACGGCACGGTCTTCACGGTGGAGTCCTTCGCCCGCTACTTCATCCACGACCCGGTCCACCACCTGTGGGACGTCACGGGCGTGCGGGCGGGTTGAGCCGCCGAAACCCGCGCGGGAGGTCCGCCTCCGTGTGCGGGGCGGGCGGGCTCGTCGGGGGACGCCGGGTGAGTTCGCGCAGCAGGGCCTCTGCCACCGCGTCGCGGACCGCCGCCTCGCTCGGGGCGGCGCGGCCGGCCTCGGCGGCGAGTTCGGCCAGCGAGGTCATCGTCGTGTCCGGGAGCGCACACGCGGTGAACGTGGTGAACGCGCTCAGGTCGGGGTCGATGTTGAGCGCGAAGCCGTGGCTGCTGACGCCCCGTCGGATCCGCATCCCGATCGACGCGAGCTTGCGGTGGTCCGGTGTCCAGATCCCGACCAGGCTCGGCGCACCCGCCGGGGTCTCGCGCCGTACCGCCGGGAAGCCCAGCGCGTCGAGCGCGGCGAGCAGGCCGTTCTCCACCCGCCGCACCAGGTCGCCCGGGCCCAGCGCGCGGACGTTCACCACCAGGTAGCCGATCAGCTGCCCCGGCCCGTGGTAGGTGGCGTGTCCGCCCCGGTCCACCTCGACCAGCGGGATCGGCGAGGCCGGGTCCGGCAGGTCCGCGGCGGGGGTGCGCGCGCTGTAGGTGATCACCGGGGGGTGGGTGAGCAGGAACAGCCGGTCCGGTGCGCGGCCTTGTTGCCGCTCGGCGACCCAGCGCGCCATCTCGGTCTGGGCGAAAGGGTAGGCGAGCCGACCCAGGTCGACCCGGACGGGCGCGCCGTCCTCGCGTGCCTGCGGCGACGCCGGTATGCCGTCCGCCGTATCGATCGACATCCGTGGTCTCCGATCGTTGCCAGTCGTGGGTCGGCCGGACAGGGCCTAGGAGCGACGGCGCCAGCGCATCGCGGTCGCGTCGGCCAGGTCGATGAAGTCGGCGTCGGGGAAGACCTCGGCGTAGCGCTCGCGGTACTGCGCGCGGGTGAGGTAGTGGTGGGACATCAGGTGGTCCAGCCAGGCCGTGCCGGTGCGGAAGCGGTACAGCCACCAGGCGTCCCGGACGCGCAGCCGGCGCAGGTCCCGGGCCAGTTCGCGGACGGCGAGGAGCACGTGTTGCCGGCGCGTCACGGCGGGCTCGGTGGCCACGTCGTCGACCAGGACGAGTTCGCCGCCGGGGCGGACCAGCGACCCGAGATGGGTGAGCGCGGCGGTCAGGTCCGGGAGGTGGTGCAGCGTGCCGATGCTCAGGACCAGGTCGAAGCCTTCGGCGTGGTGTACGTCCAGCAGCGAGGCGACCTCGTAGCGGACCCGCTCGTGCGGCCGGCGGACCCTCGCGACCTCGATCAGCGGCGCGCTCACGTCGGCGGCCACCACCTCGGCATAGGAGCCGGCCAGGGCGAGCGCGTGCCGGCCGGAGCCGCACCCGGCGTCCAGGGCACGCTCGCCGGCGAGTTCGAGATCGGCCAGCCACGCGCCGAGAGGGTCACACAGTCCGGCATATCGGTCGTAGTCGCCCGCGAACGCGTCGAACGATCGGGGATCGGCCTTGAGCGGTTTCATTGACTTGGTCAAGAATGGCTTGCGTGTCCCGAACCACGTACGGGTTCCGAACCGGCCATGGGCCCCGATCCGGGCACGCACCGCCGACCGGATCCGCGCCCCGAACCACCGACGCGCCACCGGACGTTCGTCCTCGACCGGCGTGCGGACGCTCGCCCGATCGGCGACCGGACGCGCCACGCCGATCGTCGGCGTCGGGATCGGATCCGCGCTCTTCGGCACCACGGTCGCCCGGCCGGACGCCGTGCGACTCGCAGTCCTTCGCCCCTCCATCATGCCGAGGATGACGCCCCCATGTCTTTCGTACTCGTCGACAAGCCCCGCCCCCACGTCACGCTCATCACCCTCAATCGACCGGACCGCATGAACGCCATGGCCTTCGACGTCATGGTCCCCTTCCGTGAGGCTCTGGAAGCAGTGAGTTCCGACAACGATACGCGTGTCGTCATATTGACCGGTGCGGGGAGGGGGTTCTGTTCCGGTGCGGATCTGGAGAATTCCGGACGCATCCCCGGGATCGAGGGCCTGACCCGGACGAGCATCGCGCGTCGGTCGATGGAGATCCTGGACGACGTGATCCTCGGGCTGCGCAGGCTGCACCAACCGGTGATCGGCGCGATCAACGGCCCCGCGATCGGCGGCGGGTTCTGCCTCGCCACCGCCACCGACATCCGCATCGCCTCCGACACGGCCTGCTTCCGGGCCGCCGGCATCAACAACGGACTGACCGCGAGCGAGCTCGGAATCAGCTATTTGCTCCCCCGGGCGATCGGGTCGTCTCGGGCATTCGAGATCATGTTGTCCGGGCGGGACGTGGACGCGACCGAGGCCGAGCGGATCGGACTGGTGTCGCGCGTGGTGCCGGGCGAGAAATTGCTCGACGACGCGTATCAACTCGCCGAGCGCATCATCGGGTTCAGCCGAGTGGGGGTGGAGGTGACGAAGCGGTTGCTGTGGTCGGGTCTGGAGGCCGGCAGCATGCACTCGCACATGGATCACGAGGGGCACGCCCAGTTGTACGTCCGGCTGACGACGGAGAACTTCGAGGAGGCCATTCGGGCGCGCCGGGACGGGCGGCGACCGGAGTACCGGGATTGAGGCGGGGATCGAGGCCGGATCGAGGCAGGGTTCGAGGCGCCGAAGGGCGATCGCGTCGAGGAGTCGGTGGATGTACGGCCGAGCGCGGGTGTGAGATCGACCCCATGTCGGTGTCACATGTCGGTAATTGGTTGGTGCGGACTTCACACGTTGAGTGAATGTTGAACATGTGTTGACCGGGAACGGGCAAGCTCAGGCTCATAGTGCGGCGGCCCGGTCGGATCCGGCGGGGCCGCCGGGCACACCACGGGGGTGTGAGCGAGAAGCGAGGAGATTTTCCGTGCCACACGGAAGGAACGACGAACTGGCCGCCGTCACGGCACTGCTGCAACGGACGCGCGCCGGTGACGGCGGAGCCGTCGTGCTGCGCGGCGCCGCGGGGACGGGCAAGACGACGCTCCTGGCCGAGGCGGTGTGGGCGGCCAAGGGGATGACCGTCCTGCGGACGAGCGGCCCGCGCGGCGGCGGCGCCCTCCCCTACACCGGCCTGCGCCAACTCCTCGCCACGCTGCACCCGCGCATCGGCCGGCTGCCGCACACCAGGGCCCAGGCATTGCGCACCGCCCTCGGCCTGGCCCCCGGCGCCGCCGACCGCACCGTGGTCGCCGCCGCCGCGTGCTCCCTGATCGCCATCGCCGCCCGCGAACAGCCGATCCTGGTCCTGGTCGACGACGCCCACTGGCTCGACGCGGCCTCGGCCGCGGTGGTGGCGTACATCGCCGCCCGCGCGGAGGGGTTGCCGATCGCGGTGCTGCGCGCCACGCGGGACGGGGCGGGCGCCGCGGCGGAGGACGCCGAGTCGGGTCCGGGAGTCGCCGGAGCGGACGACGCCGCGGGGGTCGGGCTCGCCGAAGCGGATGGGCAGCGGTCGGAGCGGGCCGAAGCGGGGGCGTCCGGCGGGGCGTTCCGAATGGGTGCAGCCGAGCGGGTGACCGACTCGGGGGCGCACGACGCGACGAAGACCGCCGGGGACGACCCGGCCGCCACACGAGGGGCCGAGCACGTGGCCGCCGCGGAGTCCGCGGCCGGTCCGGCCGGTTCGCGGGACGCGGGCACGGACGAGGCGACTCGTGCGGCCGAACAGACGATCGACGTCGAAGCCACGACCACCCACGACGGGGCCGCCCGGGCCACGTGTGACGCGGGTAGCACGTCCCGAGTGGCGGCGGAGGCCACCCGGGACGAACTGCCCGAGGACGCCCGGCAGGCGAGCGGGGCGGTGCGGGACGACGACGCCGGGACGCGGACCCGCGACCGGGAGGGTGACGTCGAGGCGGGCGCGCGTGACGCGGCCCGGGGTCGCGACGGCGACTTCCTCGTGGGTGCGGGCGACGGGGCGGCGGCCACGGATGGTCGGCGGGACGAAGCGGCCGACGGCGTGTTCGCGGCGTCGGCCGCGCGGCGTACGGCGAACGGGTCCCGTTCGGGTGCCGGCTTCGGGGCGAACGAGGCTGCCGGGCCGAAGGCTTCGGGTTCCGGCTCCGGTGTCGGTGGGCCGTCGGGGCGGGCCACCGGTACCGACGTCTTCTGGGGTGGCGGTCTCGATGCCGGCACGGACGCGGACGCCCGGGGCACGGGCGGCGGCACCGGTACCGGTGTCGGCAACGACCGCCGGCCCGAGTCCGCGCGGGCCACGCGGTCGGGCGTCGACCGTGACCACGATCGGGTGACGGCGGGTACCTCGTCCGGGTCGACGGTCCGCGGCGGCGAGCGATCGGGTGCCGGCCGCGTCGCGCACGGCGGCGGGCCGGCGGTCGGCCTGCCCGAGGAGGCGCGCCGACTGCTCGCGTTGGCCGCGCTCGAACCGGCCGCCGACCTCGACCAGTTGGCCGTCGCCGGACGGCGCATCGGCATCGGGCGCGGCGCACGCCTCGCCCTCCTGCGGGCCGACCTCGTCGACACCACCGAGCACCGGGTGCGCTTTCGCAACGCGTCGGCGCGCGAGGAGGTACGCCGTTCGCTCAGCGCCGCGGAGCGCCGCTCCCTGCACGGAGCACTGGTCTACGCCGCGAGCGGAGCCCTCGCGTACCGGCGTCCGTGGCATCTGGCCGCGCTGGCCACCGGGCCCGACGCCGATCTCGCCGCGGCCCTGGAGGCGGGCGCGGGTCGTACCCGCCGCGAGCTGGGCGCCGGTGCCGCCGCGGCGACGTGGGAGCAGGCCGCCCGGCTCACCGCCGACCGCCCGACCGCCCGGCGCCGCTTCGTCGCCGCCGCCTACGCCGCGTGGGAGGCCGGCTTCCCGGTCCGCGCCCGCACCCTGCTCGACACCGCCGACGCCACCGATGTCGAGGGTGTCGCCGACGAGGGCTCGTCGGCGCACTCCTCCGGTACCGCGATCCGGCTCCGCGCCGCCCTCCGGCACGCGGAAGGGCATCGTTCCGAGGCGGGCGCGCTGCTCCTGGACGCGGCCCATGGCCGCGCCGCCCTCCTGCTCGCCGCGACCGGCGCCGCGTGGGAGGCGGGCGACCGCGCCCGCACCAGCCAGGCCCGGACCGCCCTGGCCGCGCTCCCCCTCGCCTCCGACGACCCGCTGCGCACGGTGGTCGCCGCGCTCGGGGCCGACGGCGTCTCCCCCGCGATGGTCGCCCCGGCCACCCGGGCCCGGCTGTACGGCCTGGGCATCGCGCTCTGGGAGGTGACCCCGCTCGCGGTCCACGCGGCGGCGACCGACCAGGCGGCGTACGAGGTCCTGCTCGACGAGGCCGCCGTGCTGCGCACCCACGGCGCGCGGGGCGCACTCGCCGCGGCGCTGATGCCGCTGGCCGTCGCGGGCGCGCTGTCCGGCCGCGCGGTCGAGGCCGAGACCCACGCCGCCGAGGGCCTGCGCCTGGCCCGCTCCACCGGCCAGGGCACGCTGGCCGCCTGGTTCCTGGCCGCGCTGTCCATGGCCGCGACCACCCAGGGCCGCATCGCCGAGGCCCGCGACGGCGCCTGGCAGGCCCTGCGGTTGACCGGCACGCAGGGCCTGACCCCGGTCGGCGCCTACGCCCTGTACGCCCTCGCCGTCGTCGAACGCGCCGAGGGCCGCACCGAGGCCGCCTGCGAACTCCTGGCCACCGCCCTGGCCGCCCCCGCCGGCGCCCTGATGGAGGTGCGCATCCGCGCCGAGCTGGCCACCGCCGGTCCCAACCGCACCGGCCTCGCCGCCCTGCCCCCACGCCCCACCCACCCCCAACTCCCGGCCCTGACCCTGACCGGCCGCATCCCCAGAACCCCCCAACTGGCCGCCGGCAACGGCGCCTGAGCCCGCCCCGCTCGGCGGTCCGGGAACGGCCGCATCGATCGGGCGGGGGAACGGCTGATGCGGATCGTCGAGAAGAGCGTGGCTCGGCACCGCGCCGGCACACCCCGCGTGGCCACCGGCCGACCATCGCGCGGTCGTGTGCCCGAGGGGCGAGCCCGCGTCTCGGCGACCCGCCGCGCCGCCTCCCACCACGCCGGCGATCCGCTCGTAGGGTGGGTGGCGCGGCGATTTCGCGCGACCATGATCACGCCCGGTCCCGAGGAGAGCGAGAGCCAGGCATGCGCGACGCGACAGCGACGTCTCGCCGGACTTCGCGGCGAGTTCCGTGCGCCGGGTGCGGCGGGGCGGACTTGTTCGCCGGCCACGTGGGTAGATCGTCGGCGTGAGCGAACGAGGCGCGATCGAGGACTGGGACACCCGGCTGGGTTGGATGCGCGCGCTCGTTTCGGACGACGAGGTCGCCCATCGCCGCGCGCTGGACCGGTATCTGCTGGTGACGCGCGACATGCGCGAGGCGCGCGAGGCCTACGACACCATCGTGTTGCGGGTGCCCCGCTCGGTCTCCGCCGAGGAGGGCGCGTGGCGGCGATTTCGAGACGCGTGGCTGCTCACTCCCGACGCCGCGCTGCTCGCCGACTCGCCCCCGCCCGCCGAGGTCCCCGACTGGGGTGGGTTGCCGTACGCGCTGACGTATCTCGAATGGGAGGCCCGATTCCCCGCCGAGTGGACCCGGCACGCCAAGGTCTGGAGCAGCAAGCAGCGCCTGATCCGGCTGCTCGCCGTCCCCGGCCACCACGGCCCGGCCCGGGCCCGGCTGCTCGACCTGGTCGAACTCGTCGTCTACCGGCGCCACCGCTGCAAGGACCGCGACTACTCGCGGATCGCCCGCGTGATCGACGGCGACGACCTGCGCGCCCGGCTGGAGAAGGCCCGCGTCTCGGGTGAGTCGTGGACCCGCGACCAGGCGGGCCACGTGTTGTGGCTGCTGCGCAACCCGCAGGTCCCGATCAACCGGACGAACTGGTTCCGGTGGATGTCCGCCAAGGCCGACGCGGACGACCCGCTCGACATCGGGACGGAAGGCTTCATCGGACATCCGGAGCAATCGCGACACCGCGAACACCCGGAACACCCGGAACACTCGGAACACTCGGAACACCACGAACGTCCGAAGCACCCCGGACGCTCGGAAGACCCCGAACACCCGAACACCCCGCCCCCGAACGCGCCTTCGGACCCGCCCCCGAACCCGCCCGACACCCCGCCGAACCCTCCGCCCGCCACCCCTCCCCCCACACACAGCTGACGCACCGTCATTCCCGGTACACGGAGCGGCTTCCCGCCATAGGTTGTGCTGCAACATCGGCAACAACCATTCGGGGGCGACATGGGTCGAGCCGACCCACGCGCGACGCGCCGCGTCGTGATCCGCGACGAAGGTGCGTCCACCGGGACCACCCCGCGAACACCGACCCCGGGCAACCACCCCTATCCGCACCCGAATTCGTCCCCTCATCCGTACCCGGAGCCCCGTGAATCGGGGACTCCCGAAACGGAGGCCGCGATCCGGTGACCGAGGCTCCCGCAACCCCCACCCCGACCCCACCCCCCACCCCACCCCACGTCCTGGTCGTCGACGACGACCCCTCCATCCGCCGGGCCCTGGAACGCGGCCTGCGCCTGGCCGGCTATCACGTCACCCTCGCCGCCGACGGCACCCGCGCGCTGGACCTGATCGAGCCGGCCGTGCCCGCCGCCGCGCCACAGGTCGTGGTCCTGGACGTGGCCATGCCGGGGATCAGCGGCATCGAGGTGTGCACCGAACTGCGCGCCCGAGGCGCCGCGACCCCCGTCCTGATGTTGTCCGCACGCGACGAGACCGCCGATCGCATCGCGGGCCTGGAGAGCGGCGCGGACGACTACCTGGTGAAACCCTTCGATCTGCGCGAACTCGACCTGCGGTTACGGGCGTTGCTGCGGCGCAGACCGCCCGGGCCGGTGGGCGACGCGCCGCTGCGGGTCGGCCCGGTCACGGTGGACGTGTCCGCGCACATCGCCTCCTGTGCCGGCGTCCGGCTCGACCTGACCCGTCGCGAGTTCGCCCTCCTGGAGGTCTTCACCCGCAACCCCGGCCTGGTGCTGACCCGCGATCAACTCCTGGACCGGGTCTGGGGTTACGACTTCGACGTACGCACCGACGTGGTCGACACCTTCGTCAGCTATCTGCGCCGCAAGCTGGAGGCGGACGGTCGGCCGCGCGTGTTGCACACCGTTCGCGGCGTGGGCTTCGTACTTCGGGCCGGCGGCGGTCCCGGATGAAGCTCTCCACCCGCGTCGCGCTGTCGGTCGCCGTCCTGGTGCCCCTGCTCGTGCTGGGCGCAGGCACCCTCGTGGTGCACTGGGTCCGGGCCGATCTGTTGGCACGTCAGGACCAGCAGCTCCAGCAGCGCGCCGAGCGGTTGACCCCACCCGCCCGCGCACTGTTGCGGACCGACCTGGACGTGCGCCAACAGGCCCTCCGCACCCGCCAGTACCGCGTGCTCAGCATGGCGCTCGACGTCGGCGTGCGGGTGGACACCCCGGACGGGCCGCTGATGGTCGGTCCGCAACCGCCGCAGACCACGACGCTGCCCACCCGTGCGCCGAACCCGGTGACCGTACACGCCGGTCGGCTCTCGTGGCGGATGGTCACCCGGCCGCTGCCGACCGGGCCGATGTACGTGTTCCTGCCCTCGGGCGAACCCGAGGCGCAGGCCGCGCTGTTGCGTCGGCGGGTCTATGTGGTGACCGTGTTCGCCGTCCCGCTGTCCGCACTCGCCGGGCTGGCCGCCGGGACCGCGGCCACCCGGTCGCTGCGCGCGCTGCGCCGGCGCGCGGCCCGGCTGGATCCGGACGACGGCGCGCACGAGGCGGTACACGTGTCGTCGGGCGTGGTCGAGGTGGACGAACTCGGCCGCACCCTCGACGACGTGCTCGGCCGATACGCCGAGCAGACCGCGCGCACCCGCGAGGCCCTGGAGACCGCGCGCTCGTTCGCGGCGACCGTCGACCACGAGCTGCGCGGCCCGCTGACCGGGATGCGCACCGACCTGGAGGTGCTGACCACCTATCCGGACCTGGCCGCGGCCGAACGTGCGGACGTGCTCGCCGACCTGTGGGTGGGCCACGAGCGGGTGTTGTCCGTCCTGGCCGCGCTGCGCGCCCTCGCCCAGGGCGACCTGGTGGACGCGACGGCGTTCGAGGCGGTGGAACTGGGCGAGGTGGCGCACGCGTCGGCCCGGGGCGCGCCCGCCCACCGGCCCGGCGTCGAACTCCCGGTGGAGATACGGGTGGAGGCGCCGCACGAGGTGGTGGTGTACGGACTCGCCGCGGGGCTGCGGCTGTTGGTGGACAACCTGGTGGGCAACGCACTCGTGCACGGCGCGAGCCGGGTCCTGGTGAAGGTGCTTCCCGGGTTGGACTGCGGCGTGGTGTGCGTGGACGACGACGGGCCCGGGATCGCGCCGGAGTTGCGCGACGTGGTGTTCGAGCGTTTCCATCGCGGCCCCGGCAGCGGCGGCGCCGGGCTGGGTCTGACCCTGGTCGCCCAGCAGGTGGCGCTGCACGGCGGGCGGGTCACGGTAGGCGTGCCGCCGAGCGGCCGAGGCACCCGGATCGAAGTTGTCCTCCCCCTGCGCGCCGACCCGACCGCCGCCCGCGAACGCGCCTGGCTCGGCGTCCTGGGCCGCATGCGGAACCAAAGCCGAACGGCGGGCCGGGAGAAACCCGAACCCGCGCCCCCACCCCGCGCCGCTCTCCCCGCCCCCACCGTGCCGAGATCCCGATCCGCATCTCGATCCGGAACGGGATCCGCCGTGAATTCCCGCTCTCCGGCGGCCCATTCACAGGAAACCCACAAGGAACGCCCCTAGCCTCCTGCTACGCCGTGCCCGCCCGGGGTGGGGCGGGCCCGGCGTTTCGGGGAGGCCGCGGATGCCTGAACCCCACCGCAGGCGAGGAACGTTCCTCGCCGCCTCGACAACCTCGGGGGCGTGGTGCACCTCGCCCCCCGCGTATGCGGCAACGCCCGGTGGCGGCGGCCACCGGACGACCGCGCAGCCCTCGTGGCACACCGCGCGAGACCGACCTCGGGGCGGTCTCGCGCGGTGTGCCGAACGAGCGGTGAGTCCGGCCGGGTGAGTCGCGGCCTGGCGCTGCCCGGGACGGCGGCGTGCATGCTCGCGGCGGTGATCTCGACCGTCATCGGACTGACCGCGTGCGGCGACGCGACCCAAGGTGGTCCGGGCACGCTCGAGTTGGGGACCACGGGGCCCGCGGCCGCCCCCCGATCCGCCCCGCCGTCCACGTTCGCCTCGCTCGTGTCCGGCCCACGGTACGTCGTTCGCCCCGCACACACGGCGGCGCAGATCCCGACACCCTGAACCTACGGACGGTCCCGTGGGCCGGTGTGGGACGCACGGATCCCGGAGGGGGAGATCCGCGCGTCCCACACCGGCCCTGCCGCAACCCGTGCGGCGACGGTCACAGCTGCAGGTACCGCAACACCGCCATCACCCGTCGGTGATCGGTGTCCGAGGGCGGCAGATCCAGTTTGGTGAAGATGTTGCCGACGTGCTTCTCCACCGCCCGCTCGGTCACCACCATCTTCTTCGCGATCGCCGCGTTGGTGCGTCCCTCGGCCATCAGGCCCAGGACCTCGTGCTCGCGCGGGGTCAGCGTGTTCAGCCCGCCGCTGCGCAGGCCCGCGCCGAACAACTGGGTGACCACCTCGGGGTCCAGCGCGGTGCCACCGGCCGCGACCCGCTCCAGCGCGTCGGTGAAGTCCCGGGTGTCCACCACCCGTTCCTTGAGCAGGTAACCCACCCCCGCCGCGTTGCCGCCGAGCAGTTGGGCGGCGTAGCGGGTCTCGATGTACTGCGAGAAGACCAGCACACCGATGCCGGGATGCTCGCGCCGGATGTCGAGCGCGGCCCGCAGCCCCTCGTCGGTATGCGTGGGCGGCATCCGGATGTCGACCACGCACACATCGGGTTGGTGCTCGGCCACGGCCGCCCGCAGCGCGTCGGCGTCGGGAACGGCCGCGGCCACCTCGTGGTCGCGGTCGAGAAGCAGTTGGACGAGGCCGTCCCGCAGGATGGCGGCGTCCTCGGCGATGACGATGCGCATGGGCCCGATCGTCCCATGCCCGGGCCGGCCCCCCGGCCGGCGGCCCGGCGACCGGCTCAGCCACGGATCGGCAGGTCCACCGTCACCTGGGTCGGCCCGCCGATCGGGCTGTCGATGCGCAGGACGCCGTCCACCGTGCGGGCCCGCTCGACCAGTCCGGTGAGGCCGCTGCCCTTGCCCCCGTGCGCGCCGCCGCGCCCGTTGTCGGTGACCGACAACCGCAGCAGGCCCTCGCGCACACTCACGTCCACGATCGCGGCGGTCGCGCCCGAGTGGTGCGCGACGTTGGTGAGCAGCTCGGCGGCGCAGAAGTACGCGATGGTCTCGATCGTGGCGGGCGGCCGGACCGGGATGTCGGTGCGCACCTCCACCGGCACCGTGCTGCACGCCGCCAGGGTGGCCAGCGCGGCGTCCAGGCCCTGGTCGAGCACCGGCGGGTGGATCCCTCGGGCGAGGTCGCGCAGTTCCACGATCGCCTCCCGGGCGTTGCCGAGCGCGCTGTCCACGAGGGTGCGGGCGCGGTCCACGTCCATCGGGCGCTCGGCGTCCTCGGCGTCGAGCTTCTCCCTGGCCAGGCTCAGGTTCATCGCGAGCGCCACGAGTCGGGCCTGGGCGCCGTCGTGCAGGTCGCGCTCGATCCGGCGCAGCGTGGCGGCCGAGTCGTCGACGGCGATCGCGCGGGTCTCCTCCAGGTCGGCCATGCGCTGGGCGGACTTGCTGGGTCCGAGCAGGGCGGGGATGAGGAGGCGGTCGAGCAGTACGACGCCTCGGACCGCCCACGGCGCGAGCAGCAGGATCAGCGCGCCCACCACGGACACGACCAGTTGCAGCGGCAGGGTGTCGAAGTACAGGTCGTTGATCTGGATCCCCGAGTGGTGCACGACGCCGTCGGAGTCGGTGACGTGCGGGTCGAAGGCGGCCATGAGCACCGGGTAGACCAGCAGGGCCAGGCCGTTGCCCCAGAAGATGCCGGTGACCATCACGATGAGCAGGCCCAGCGGGAGCTTGAGCACGGTGTACGCGACCGCCCGCCAGCCCTCGGCGTTGCCGAGCGCGGATCCGAGCAGCCCGAGCGGTCCGGGCCGGCGCCGGAAGGGGCTCGGCGGCGGTACCCGGACCCCGAGCATGCCCCGGGCCAGGCCGCGGTGCACGCCGCCCCACGCGCGGGCGCCCATCACGAGCAGGGCGAGGAGGGGCAGGCCGATCAGGGTGACCGTCAGGGCGATCCCGAACGCGGCGAGCGTGAAGGCGACGCCGAATCCGAACACCGCGAGCGGGAAGGTGAGGATGGCGTAGCCGAACTCGGCCCATGTTCGTCGAGTGAACGGGGCCTTCAGGAAGGTGGGCATCGGCATCCTCGGAGTGCTGCGGACGTGACGGTGGAGTGTGCCCATGCTCTCCGGCACGGGGACGCGGATGCGAGGGTGACAGCCCCCGACGTCACGGTTCGGTTTGCCCCACCTCCCATCTCGGACATTGTGCCGCGTGGATCCGCGGCGACCGGCCGCCGCGTCCCCGGGGGCCTCGCCGCGCCGGGTCTTCGTTCACCGCCCCGGGCGGGCCGCTCCCGTGTGTACCGCCTCGGCGACCGCGTCGGCCAGCGGGCCGGTCTCCTCGGCGGTGAGCGTGGCCACGGTGATCCGCAGGCCGGGCGGCGAGGTGATCCGGTAGCGCGCGCCGGGAGCCACGACCCACCCCCGGGCGAGCAGGCCGGCGACGGCGGCGGTCTCGTCCCGGACCTCGATCCACACGTTGATCCCGGTGTCGCCCACCGCCCGCACGCCCCGCTCGCGCAGTGCCTCGATCAGCCCGGTCCGGCGCACCCGGTACGCCTCCCGGGCGACGCGGATGTGTGCGGCGACCTCGGCGGAGGTCCACGCGTGGGCGACCGCGTGCTGGAGCGCGTGGCTGATCCAGCCGGGGCCGAGCCGCTGCCGGCCGATGATCCGGTCGATGGTGATCGCGTCGCCGGCCAGCATGGCGCAGCGCAGGTCGGGCCCGTACGCCTTGGAGGCCGAGCGGATGTGTGCCCAGTGGGCGGTGACGCCGGCGAGGGTGTGCAGGTCGCGGTCGGAGATGTCGTTGCCGTGGTCGTCCTCCAGGAGCACCACCCGCGGGTGTGCGGCCAGGATCGAGCGCAGCGCGGCGGCGCGGTGGGCGGACACCGAGGCGCCGGTGGGGTTGTGCGCGCGGGCGGTGACCACGAACGCGCGGGCGCCGGCGCGCAGCGCGTCCTCTGTCGCGGCGGGGTCGGGTCCCTGGTCGTCGACGGGGATCGGGCGGGGGGTGAGGTTGAGCGCGCCGAGCAGGTCGAGCAGGTTGCTCCAGCCCGGGTCCTCGACCGCGACCAGGTCGCCGGGGCGCAGGTGTGCGGTGAGCGAGCGCTCGATGCCGTCGAGCGCGCCGGAGGTGGCGGCCAGGTGGTCGGTGGGCACGCCCGCCGCGTCGAGCACGGCGCGGGCGGCGTCCTCGAACGGCGGGTACAGCGCGCCGTGCACGTACAGGGGTCGCCAGTGGCTCGGCTCGGGGAAGACCGGCGAGGGCAGTAGCGCGGGGTCGGGCTCGCCGCTCGCCAGGTCGCGCGCGCCGGGCGGCACGTTCGGGCCCAGGGTGTTGCGCTGGGTGGTGGCCGGGCGGGCCCGGATGCGGGTGCCGGCCCGGCCGTGGGTCTCCACGATGCCGCGCTCGCGCAGGGTGCGGTAGGCGGCGGCGACGGTGTTCGCGTTCACGCCGAGTTCGGCCGCGAGCGTGCGCACGGGCGGCAGGGCGTCGCCGGGGGCGATCTCGCGCGCGTGCAGGTCGCGCTCGACGGATGCGGCGATGTCGGCGGCGGTACGACCGGTGGTGGCCATGCTTCTCCTGCGTCCTGGGCACATTCCGGGAGGAGGTTATGCCGTTGACAGCCTCCCCAGGTCCGGCTTTATTGTACTACTCCAAAGAGCACTTTGAACTAGTACAAAGGATTCGTGATGGCCGAGTACCCCGTCACCGCCGCCACCGCCCCGAAGCGTCACCGCGACCGCATGCGCTACGACGTCGACGTGGTGCACGCGATCCTGGACGCCGGCTTCATGGCGCACGTCTCGTTCACCGTCGACGGCCGGCCCCAGCTGATCCCGCTCGCGTTCGGACGCGACGGGGAGCGCCTGTACCTGCACACCTCCAGCGGCGGCCGACTCGCCCTCGCGGCCCGGGCGAGCGGCGCCGAGGGGGTGCCGGTGGCGATCTCGGTCACCCACGTCGACTCGGTGGTGCTCTCCCGCTCGGCGATGCACCACTCGGTGGACTACCGCTGCGTGATCGCGCACGGTCCGCTCGTGCACGTCACCGACACCGACGAACAGCTGCACGCCTACCGGGTGATCATCGACCACCTGGTGCCGGGCCGCGCCGACGACGTACGCGCGCCGAGCCCGAAGGAGAACGCGCAGACCACGGTGCTGCGCCTGGACCTGGACCAGGTGGCCGCGAAGGTCCGCGACCACGGCCTGGCCGAGGACCCCGACGACCTCGACCTCCCCTACTACGCGGGCGTGGTCCCCCTCACCACCACCCGGGGCCCCATCCGCCCCGACCGCGCCGACCAGGACGTCCCGCCCTACCTGGCCACCTGGCTGGGAGCCTCCTGAGTGGTGACGGTGCGGGTGGACGCCGCCGAATGACGCCCCGTCAGTCGTGTTCCACCCGGGCGGCCATGCGGCAGGTCAGGGCGATGGCGACAACGAATACGCCTGCGGTGACGGCCAGTTGGGTGGTGGGGAGGGTGATTTCGTCGTTTGTGGCGGCGTCGGTGAGCACCTTCAGCACCCGGGCCGCCGGGCTGCCGGGGGTGACCAGGGCGGCGAGGGTGAGCAGCGCCGCGAGCGGGACGGCGTACGCGGCTCGGCGCAGCACCGGGCGGTTCGTCAGCGCGCCGATCGCGACGCCGGCCAGGATGGTGACGAACTGGGCCATCGCGCCGGCGGCGAGCGCCTCGCCGCGACCGACGCCGTGCGTGGCGTGGTTGGCGATGTGATCCGTGCCGGTGGCGAGCGCGCCGGTGCAGATCGCGGCGAGCAGGCAGGTCAGGGTCAACGCGACGAGCAGCCCGGCCAGGTGCGCGCGCCCGGGCCCGACCGCCGCCGAGGCGGTGTGCCGGGCCGCCGCGGGCTCGACCGTGACGGCCACGCGCGTCAGCCACACCGCGGCCGGCATGATCGCGGCCGCCGCCCACGCGAACGAGGACAGCAGCGGATCGCCACCGGCCACCCCGATACCCATCACCGCGGCGTAGAGCAGGACCGGCGGCACCCACCGATACGAGAGCAGCAGCAGCGCCGCCTGATAGCGCACCACGGCGGAGATCACGCGCCGTCTCCTTCCCGGTGGACCGCTCGGACGCTGATCCCGGGCACGGCGGTGAGCAGATGCCGCAGCAGCGCGTCGGAGTGCGCGGTGCTGCTGTGCAGGCGCACCACGCCGGGCCTGCTCTGCTCGCGGACCGGATCGCCCGGGAGTCGGTCCAGTTCGGGGCTCGGCCCGGTGTCTATGTCGATCAGCACCCGGATCGCCTGGGCCTCGGGAATCGCCGCGACGACCGCGCCCGCCTCGACCCGATACGTCTCGTACACCTGGTCGGCGAGCCGCCGGGGGTCGTGGTCGACGAAGACCGCGGTGGCGCCCGCCTCGATGCGCTCGACCACGCAGCCGTCCAGGACCTCGCGCGAGGGTTGGTCGAGCCCGGTCCACGCCTCGTCCAGGACCAGCAGATCCGGTTCGGCCAGGAACGCCTGGGCCACCGCCACCTTTTGGCAGGTGCCCTTGGACAACCCGCGCAGCGGCGCGCGTATCTTGTCGGCGAAGCCGAGGCGTTCGGCCCATTCGTCCGCGCGGCGCCGGCTCTCCCGGCCGGTGAGGCCGTGCAGTCGGCCCAGGTGGGTCAGGTATCGCCGGGCGGTGAGCGGCAGTTCGGGCGGGAAACGCTCGGGGACGTAGGCGGCCGTGCCGCGTTCGGTGACGCTGCCGGTGGTCGGCTCGCACACGCCGGCCAGCACCCGCAGCAGGGTGGACTTGCCGCCGCCGTTGCCGCCCTCGACCCGGATCAGCGCGCCGCGCGGCAGATGCAGGTCCACCGCGCGCAACACCCACGGACCGCGCAGGCCGTACCGCTTGCCGACACCCGTCAGGTGCACCGCCGCCCCCTTCGCCGTACCTCGGCAGCAGACCTTACGGCAGCACGGGGGCCGGCACATCCCGCGGCCGGCCCGGCAGCGGGGCCGACTGCCTCGACCGGCAGGGCCGGACACGCGAACGGGCCCGTCGCCGAGGCGACGGGCCCGTCCCTGGTGAACTCCGGTGCGCGGTGCCCTACAGGGCGGTCTTGGAGACCTTCGGGGCGTCCGCCTTCAGCTTGGCCTCGGCCGCGTTGGGGACCGGGTCCGGCTGCTTCCGGCAAACCGCGTCGGCCGGTCCGTGGCCGTTGCCCTTCGGGGTCTTCCCGGTGATCAGGTACTCGTTCAGGTAGTCGTCCAGGCAGGTGCTGCCGCTGAGCGAGATGCCGTGGTTGCGCCCGCCCTGCTCGACCACGAGGGCCGAGTCGCGCAGCAGGCGGTGCATGGTGACGCCACCCTCGTACGGGGTCGCGGCGTCGTTGGTCGCCTGGAACAGCAGCGTCTTGGGCAGCTTGTCGTTGGCGACGTTCACCGGCTTGAGGCTGCTGGTGGGCCAGAACGCGCACGCCGCGTTGAACCAGACGTTGTTCCAGGTCAGGAACGGCGCCTTGGCGTAGGTCTTGACCGCGTCCCGGTGCCAGGTGGCCCAGTCCTTCGGCCACGCCGCGTCCCGGCACTGGGTGGCCAGGTAGCCGCTGTTGATGTTGTCGTTGCCGGGACTGGCCGCCGCCAGGTCCTCGTAGGCGGTACGCAGCGGACCGGTGACGTGGTCGACCGCGTAGCCCGAGAAGCCCTCGGCCAACTCGGCCCAGTAGGCGTCGTTGTAGCCGCCCTGCGCGAACGCGTCCTCGAGTTCGGAGGCGCCGACGACACCCTCCGCCGGCGTCTTGGCCAGCGCCCCGCGCATCGTGTACCAGGCCTTCTCGACCTGGGCCGGGTCGGTGCCCAGGCGGTAGTTCGCGTCGTACTTGGCGACCCAGGCGAAGAACGCCTTCATGTTGGCGTCGAACGCCACGTCCTGGGTGAGCTGGCCGCCGTACCAGACGCTGTCCCTGCTCGGGTCGACGATGCTGTCCAGCACCAGGCGCTTGACCCGGCTCGGGAACAGCTTGGCGTAGACCGAACCGAGGTAGGTGCCGTACGAGTAGCCGAAGTAGCTGATCTGCTTGGCGCCCAGCGCGGCGCGGATCGAGTCCATGTCCGCGGCCTGGGCCGGCGTGTTCATGTACTTCAGGAAGTCGCCGTACTTGTCACCGCACGCCTTGGCGAAGGTGTACACCCGCTTGATGTTGGCGAATTCGTCGCCGAAGTCGTCGGGGACGGTGTTCGGACGCACCGGGTTGTTGAAGCCCGGGACGCAGTCCAGGTGCGGCTCGCTCGCGCCGGCGCCGCGGGGGTCGAAGCCGATCACGTCGAACTGCGCGGCCACCTCGGGGCGCAGGTTCTTCGCGACGTAGCCGGCCAGACCGCGGCCGGGCGCGCCGGGACCGCCGGGGTTGACCAGGAGCGGACCGAGCGACTTGGCGGCGGTGTGCGGAATCCGCGAGACCGCGATCGTGATCTTCTGCCCGTCGGGACGGCTGTGGTCCATCGGGACCTGCAACGAACCGCATTCCAGCTTCGGATAATTCGAGCTGCCGCAGCTCTTCCAGGCGATGGGGGTGGACGCGGACTCGGCCGAGGGTGCCGGGGAGTCGTCCGCCAGGGCCGGTGGGGCGAGGGTCAGGAGCCCGCCCACCAGCGTCGTGGCGGCTGCGAACGCGACGAGAGTGTGTCTCTTCACGTGGGTGTTCCTCCATGTGACGGAGCTGTCACGAGTGACATCGACGCCGCAGATGCTGCCGTGCGAAGGACCGATGCGACGAGGGGACGGTCGGTACGGAACGGAAATCCTTGCCAAGGGGAGTGGTTACCGTTACCCAAATTTTGGGTTTGAACCGTGATACGTCCGTTTGGCCGCTTATATCGGCAATCTGATGGGCAGTCAGCTATCCGCGGACCGTAACCGACGCGCGTAGCGGCGGAGTCGGGTCGGCTCCCGTCCGGGTTCGGGTCGGGCCCTCGTCGGGCCCGAACCGCGATCCCGTCGGCCGCGCGCCGGCCGGGCGTGTGCTCAGCCCCGATACGGCGGCGTCCGGCCCCAGTCCCAGCGCGGCATGGGTGTTTCGGGCAGCGGCGGCGGGTTGGGGCCGGAGTAGATGATCGCCATCCGGGTGCCCCACTCCAGGTAGTACGCCAGCACGCCCCGGAACTCCGGGTCGGCGGGCAGTTCCACGTCGTCGGCCGTCTCCAGGAGCAGGGCCACCCAGCGCCGCCGCTGCGTCTCGCTGATTCCCCGGCCCAGATGCTTCGAGGCCATGTGCCGGTGCCCGCCCAACTCGGTGCTGTAGCGCGCCGGGCCGCCGAACACCTCGGCCAGCCATGCCGCGACGTGCTCCGCGTGGTGCGCGTCCATGTCGGCGAACACCGGGGCCAGGATCTCGTCCTTGGCCACCCGGTCGTAGAACGTGGTGAACAACTTCTCGAACGCGGGCGCGCCGCCGGCCCACTCGTACAGCGTCGGCGTCGACCCACCCCGGCCGACCACCTCGGTCACCGCGTAGTGCCGCATCTCCTCGATCGCGGCCACGTACGGCCGGATCGCGGCGAAGAAGGCGGCGAAGTGCGGCCCCTTGCGGAAGCCGTTCAGGTGCTCGTCGGCCGAGGTCCAGCGAATCCGCAGGATGTACGCGGACGGCTCCTGCGCACATCGGCTCAACTCGTAGTCCACACACTCCGGCGCGGCGGCCAGCGACACGGCCGCGCGGGCGTAGGCCGCCTCGAATTCACCGGACTCCGCCTCGGCGATCGTGTAGCGGATGTATTCGACGATCATGAACGGTCCCCCATGCCAGGCGCTTCTTCGATCGCGTCAACCATAGGCAGCATCACCGGCGCGGTGATCATCGACGCGGCCCGATTTCGCCGACCGCGTAAGGGCGTAGGCACCCGTGAAGCGCCGAAACCCGTCCCCCGATCCCGCCGGGCGCGACGCGGCGGGATCGGGACGGACGGGTCCCGGGCCGGCCCGGGTTGGCGGGCCGACTGCGGGGTGCGGCGGATCGGACGATGCGCCCCGCAGAGTTCGGCGACGATCTTTTCATACTTACTCGACGCCGCGCCGGTTGCTCCCACACCGGGTTTGCGGCACCTGCCTTCGGGTGCCGCGGCGCGGTCGATACCGGCACAGCCACGGCAAAGGATGCACTATCCGAAACTCCCCATCCAACCGGTGTGATCGGGAGGGTGGTCATCCCCGCACCGACGTCTCCCACAGCAGTGCCACCGTCCGCGACCACGCGTCGGCGGCCGCCTCCGGCCGATACGTGTCGCGCTCGTCGCGGAATCCCCTCACCCACGTGAGTGACAAACCCCTGCCCAAGCCCGCGTCCCCGCCCTACCCCCCGAACACCCGCTCCCCGCCCACGAACGTCTCCACCACCCGCGTCGAGCCGATCTCCCCCGCCGCCCCCGCGAACGGATCGCGATCCAACACCACCAGGTCCGCGTGGTTGCCCACCACGATGCTCCCGGTGTCGTCCAGGTGGTTCACATACGCGCTGCCCGCCGTGTACGCCGCCAGCGCCGCGTGCAGATCCAACCGCTGCTCCGGGAAGAACACCGGGGAGTCCGACCCGAGCACCCGCCGGTTCACCGCCACGTGGATCCCGTGCAGCGGATCGGGGCTGGACACCGGCCAGTCGCTGCCCGCGACCAATGTCGCGCCGCTGCGCGCCAGTTCGCCGAACGGGTACTGCCACGCGGCCCGCTCCGGGCCCAGGAAGGGAATGGTCAGCGTGTCCATCTGCGGCTCGTGCGCGGCCCACAGCGGCTGCATGTTGGCGCTCGCCCCGAGTGCGCGAAAGCGCGGGATGTCGTCCGGGTGCACCACCTGGAGGTGGGCGAGGTGCGGCCGAGTGTCCTTCCAGCCGTTCGCCGCCCGCATCGCCGCGACCGCGTCCAGCGCCTCGCGCACCGCGCGGTCGCCCAGCGCGTGGAAGTGCACCTGGAAGTCGTGCGCGTCCAGGGCCGTCACGTAGCCGCGCAGCGCCTCCGGTTCGATGAAGCTGATCCCGCTGTTGTCCGAGGCGCAGCCGCACGAGGTCAGGTACGGGCTGAGCATCGCGGCGGTGAAGTTCTCCGCGATCCCGTCCTGCATGATCTTCACCGTCCGACAGGACAGCCGCCCCCGGGTGCCCGCCGCTCGCCGCGCGAGCAGGTCCTCGATCTGCTCCGCCCCACGATCGCGCTCCCACCACAACGAACCGACCACCCGGGCAGTGAGTTGCCCACGATCCACCGCCGTCAGGTACGCGGAGGTGGCGTCGGTGATGTTCGCGTGCGCACCCAGGAGCGCGTCCTGCCACGCGGTGACGCCGAGCGAGTGCAGGACCGCCTGTGCCCGCAGCAGCCCGGCGACCTGGTCCTCGGCGGTCGACGGCGGCAGCAACCGGCCGACCAGGTTCGCCGCCCCCTCCTGGAGCACGCCGGTCGGCTCGCCGTCCGCGTCGCGCTCGATCCGCCCGTCGGCCGGGTCGGCGGTGTCGCGGGTGATGCCCGCGAGGCGCAGCGCGAGGCTGTTCGCCCAGGCGCCGTGGTGGTCGCGGTTGGGCAGGTACACCGGCCGGTCGGGGACGATGTCGTCGAGCATCGACCGGTGCGGCAGGCCGCCGGGGAAGGCCTCCATGGACCAGCCGCCGCCGGTGATCCACTCGACGTCGGCGTCGGCCTCGGCGTACTCCCGGATCACCCGCCGGTAGTCGGCGAGCGTCTCGTACTCGGACAGGTCGCACTGCCCCATCTCCATGCCGGCGCCCACGGGGTGCACGTGTGCGTCCTGGAAGCCGGGGATCAGCAGCCGACCCGCGAGGTCCACCACCTCGGTGCGGGTCCCGATCAGCTCGCGCACCTCGTCGTGCCCGACCGCGACGACGCGCCCGTCCCGCACGGCGACCGAACTCGCCCGTCCGCGCGCACCGTCGACGACGTACACCGGCCCACCGGTGAAGACCAGGTCGGCGGCCACCGAGACCGACGCCGGGCGAGTGATGACGGTGGTGGTGCTCATGCGTGTCCCCTGGCCTTGAATGCGTCGAAGTCGGCGGCGTCGTTGTAGCGGTCCATCGGCAGTTCGATCGCGTCACCGTCGGTGCCGCGACCGGTCTCGAAATAGGGCGACTTGCGTACGTACTTGGCGTAGGCCGCGAAGCCCAGACCGGTGAGGATCACCGCCATCGGTACCGAGAACATGAACCAGCCGTTGTCGGGGCTGAGTTCGAAACCGTCGCTCATGGTCAGGTAGTCGTAGGAGAGGTACGCCCCGACCCCGAGCAGCGCGAGGCCGCTGAGCGCGGGGATGACCACCGCCCGCACCCCCTCGCGCGGATCGGCGCGCAGCGTCGGCCCGAAGCGCACGGCGCACGCGATCGCGGTGAGGCCGTAGTAGAAGGCGACGATCAGGCCGATCGAGTTGACCGCGGCCAGGATCATGTCGTTGAGCTTGGGGATGCCGATCGCCAGGACGGCGGTGCCGGCGGCGATCGCCATGATCAGCACCGTGCCGATGGCGGGCGAACCGAACGTCGGGTGGATCCGGGTCCACACCTTGCCGAGCGTCTGGTCCCGGCCCATCGCCAGCATGCCGCGCGCGGTCGGGATGACCCCGGACTGGAGCGAGGCGACCGCGGAGAAGATCAGCGCCAGCAGCGGCAGGCTTGCCCACGGATCGGCGGCGAGATGGGCGCCGAGGAAGGTCAGGCCCTGCGGTCCGTTCTCGGTCATCTCGGGCACGGTCATCACCCGCTGGAAGGCGATCGCGCCGAGCAGGAACATGCCGAGCATCACGAACAGCGCGATCAGTCCGCCCCGGGCCGAGTCCTCGGGGTTCTCGGTCTCCTCGGTGACGCTGAAGGCCGCGTCCCAGCCCCAGAAGAAGAAGACCGCGAGCACCAGGCCCTGCGCGAAGTGCGGCACGGAGTCGATCTCGAACGGGTTGAACCAGGAGAACGAGAACGGCTGCTCGCCGACGGCGATCGCCCAACAGCAGAAGATCAGCAGCACGCCGTACTCGAAGACGAGCAGGAAGGTCTGAAGCCGGGTGGCCTGGTGCACGCCGGTGACCGCGAGCACGGTGACCACCACGAGTACGACCAGCCCCAGCACCGTGCTGAGCTTGGTCGAGTTCGGGTCCAGGGCCAGCCCGACGAACTCGTGCCACCCGGCCCGGTTGGCGAACTGGAGCAGCACCGAGCCGGTGATCGCGCTGGTGTAGGCGAGGAAGATGACCGACCCGGCCAGGGCGACCCAGCCGGTGAGGAAGCCGGACCACGGGCCGATCGACTTGCCGACCCAGACATAGCCGCTGCCGCAGTTGGGCTCGACCCGGTTGAGGCGGGCGTACGCGCCGGCGATGCCGAGCATGGGCAGGAACGCGATCAGGATGATCACCGGGGTGCTCGACCCGACGGTGGCGGCCAGGCTGCCCATGCCGACGCCGATGCTGGTGGTGGCGGCCGTGCTGGACGCGGCGACCGCGACACCGTCGACGACGCCGAGCGACTTGCGCAGCGCGGGTGGGCCGTCGTCCCGGGGCAGGTTCGTTGACATCGGCGCTCCAAGGAGGACAAAAGCTGATGGAGGGGTGGACGCCGATGAAACAGCTTGCGTCAGAATTACGTCAATGGTGTTGACGTAAGGTGGATCCCCGTGGCGGGCACGTCCCCGGAGGAGCAATGGACCCGACAGTCGAGACGAATACATCGAACAGGGCAAAGCAAACACAATCGAACAGCGCGGAGCAACCATCTCGGACAAATCGCGTCATAGGTGAGCGTCGGCGCCGCAGGCCGACCAAGTCCGGAGTGGTTTTGTCCGAGGATGTCATCATCGAGTGTGCTGTACGGCTGATCGGCCACCACGGCGCGGAGGCGCTGACCGTCCGCAGACTCGGCGCCGCCCTGGGGTGTGACCCGACCGCCGTCTACCGTTACTTCCGCAGCACCGACGACCTGCTCCTGGGCATCGCCGACTTCCTGATCGGCGAGACGTTGGCGGGCTACCGGCCCGGCCCGGACTGGGTGGCGTCGCTGCGCGAACTGGGCCTGCGGGTCCGGGACGGCCAGCTGAGGCATCCGCGCGTGGCCACCATCGCCGCCGCGCGGGTCACCCGGCGGCACAACGAGTTCCGGGCGGTGGAGCTGGGCGTCTCCCTGTTGCTCTCGGCCGGCTTCTCCCCCGCCGACGCGGCCCGCTATTACCACGTGTTCATCGACACCGTGCTGGCCCACGCGGCTCTGGAGGCGTCCTATGCCACGCTCGCCCCCGAGGTGCGCGAGGCCGACGACCGGTCGTGGGAGGAGACGTACCGGATGTTGCCCGCCGCCGACTACCCGGCCATCGG
Source organism: Embleya sp. NPDC056575 (assembly GCF_042793325.1). Classification (NCBI taxonomy): domain Bacteria; kingdom Bacillati; phylum Actinomycetota; class Actinomycetes; order Kitasatosporales; family Streptomycetaceae; genus Embleya; species Embleya sp. NPDC056575. Next base: position 87,023 of record NZ_JBHTVA010000027.1, on the reverse strand, counting down.
CGCGGTACGTCCGCACCTGGCGGCGGGGATGTCGGGCAGTCCCTTCGAGGACGTGCTGGACCTGCTGCTCGAATCGCTCGCCCGTCGGGTGTGAATCGGTCCGCGCCGGCCCGGCCGCGCGCGCCGTCCCCTTCGCCGCCTCCGCCGTTCGGCGAAAACGCCGGCGGAAAGTGCCACCACCCGTACCGTGACCACCAGCCGACCCTGTGTCAACAGCACAGGTGGGTACACGCGTCGTGAGGGTGCCGCAGACTCGATAAGGTGGCGCGTGTTTTCAGACCTCACCACTCCCACGGGGGATCCGTGCTGATCGACAAGTTCATGCATGGCGTCGTGGCTCCCACCGCGAAGGCGATCTACCGCCCGCGCACCGAGGGCCGCGAGAATGTTCCGATGACCGGCCCGGTCATCATCGCCAGCAACCACCTGTCGTTCGTTGACAGCGTCGCGATCCCCGTGGTGATGCCACGCAAGGTGTCGTTCCTCGCCAAGGCCGAATACTTCGACGGCCCCGGGCTCAAGGGCCGGGTCAGCAAGGCCTTCTTCACCGGCATCGGCGCCGTCCCCGTGCCCCGCGGTGCACACAGCGCGGCGAAGGCCGCGCTGGAGACGGCCCTTTCGGTACTGGAGCGCGGCGACGCGTTCGGCATCTACCCCGAGGGCACCCGCTCGCGCGACGGCCGGCTGTACCGGGGCCGGACGGGCGTCGCGTGGCTGGCCCTGGCCGCGCGGTGCCCGGTCGTCCCGGTCGGGATCATCGGCACCGACCGAATCCAGCCGATCGGCTCGAACATCCCCAAGCTGTCCCCGCGCGCGCTCGCCCGCTTCGGCGAACCGCTCGACTTCTCGCGCCACTACGGGCGGACCGACGTGGCCCGGGCCCGGCGCGAGATCACCGACGAGATCATGGAAGCGATCCAAAAGTTGTCCGGGCAGGACTACGCGGGCGTCTACAACGAGACTCCCGCCGAGGTCTGAGCCGACGCACGCCCCGCGCCCTCCCGATCCGGGTGGGCACGGGGCGCTGCGGGCGGGCGATCGACAGGCCGGTATACGCCTCGGCACCTCCCCCACCGACTACCGCCGCGAGCGACGGCGGCTTCCGGGCCTGAGCGGCTCCCGGGCCGGCCCGTGAACCGGATCCCTCACCCGATCCGGAACGTCCCCCCGGGCGGCGCCGGCGACGCCGTGGCCGTCTCGTCGGTGACCGGTGCCCCGTCCCGCGAGAACACCCGCGCCTCGATGCCGGACAACACCCGGGCCGGCATCTCGTCGCCCGCGGTCCGACGGGCCAGCGAGGACACCGGCAGCGGCGCCGTGGACGCGACCACGACAAGGTTGCCGAAGCGCCTGCCGCGCAGCACACCCGGCTCGGCCATCAGCGCCACCTCGGGGAACACCGAGCGCAGGGTGGCCACTTGCGCCCGGGCGAAGTCGAGGTCGCCGCCGTCGGCGATGTTGGCCGCGTACACTCCGCCCTGCCGCAGCACCCTGGCCACCTCAACGGCGAACTCGCGCGAGGTCAGGTGCGCGGGTACCTGCGCGCCGCCGAAGACGTCGGCGATGATCAGATCGGCCGAGTCGTCGGGTCGCGCGGTCAACTCCTCGCGGGCGTCGCCCGTACGGACGTCCACCGCCGCCCCGGCCGGCAGCGGCAGGTGTTCCAGGACCAGGGCCACCAGTTCGCCGTCGAGCTCGGCGACCGTCTGCAACGAGCCGGGCCGGGTGGCCGCGATGTAGCGGGGCAGGGTCAGCCCACCGCCGCCCAGGTGCAGCGCGGCGAGCGGTTCGCCCGGCGCGGCGGCCAGGTCGACGACATGCCCGAGCCGTCGGGTGTACTCGAATTCCAGGTGCTCGGGTTCGTCGAGATCCACGTACGACTGCGGCGAATCGTTCAATGTGAGCAACCACGCGCGGGGCCGGTCGATGTCGGGCATCAGCAACGCCGCGCCGAGATCGGTCGCCCGCCCCACCGGGATCGGCTCCGGGGCTTCCTGCTGATCCTGATCGTCGTACATGGATCGATTCTCTCGCAGCCGGGGTACCCTTCCCGCCGCGTGTCGGCCCCGCACTTGGCATGATCGACGACGGGCGCGGCAACAAGCGCCGGGGACGTATCACGATCGCGGCACCGACCGCGCGACCCACAGCAGACCCACCGACCCGGGAGGGCACAGCCATGCGATTCACCAAGCTCGGTCACGCGTGTGTACGTCTGGCCACGGCGCACGGCACCGTCGTGATCGACCCGGGGGCGCTCAGCGACCCCGACGCGATGGTCGGCGCGGACGTCGTCCTGATCACCCACGAGCACTTCGACCACGTGGTGCCCGAAACGCTACGGGCCGCCGCGGCGGCGAACCCGGATCTGGAGGTGTGGACCAACCCGGCCGTGGCCGCGCGATTCCCCGACCTGGCCGGGCGGATCCACCCGGTCACCCATGGCGACACGTTCGAGATCGGCGGCGCGCAGGGCGTGTCGGTGCACGTGTACGGCGAAAAGCACGCGGTGATCCACCGCGACATCGAGGTCATCGACAACGTCGGCTTCCTGATCGCGGGCGAGGTCTTCCACCCGGGTGACGCGCTCACCGTTCCGGAGGAGACCACGCCCACTCTCCTGGTCCCGGCCGGCGGGCCCTGGCTCGCGCTCCGCGACGCGGCCGACTTCATCCGGGAGGTGGATCCGGTCCGGGCCCTGCTGATCCACGACGGCGTGTTCAACGACACCGGGCTGGCCATGACCGAGCGCCTGCTGGGGCAACTCGCGGGCACCGACGGCCGCTCCGTACGACGCCCCGTCGACGGCGAGGGCATCGAGCTCGCGACGGGCTGACCCGAGCCCGATCGGCGTACCCGCTTCGTCGCGGCGCCGTCACACTCTGGTACCCGCCCGGGCCCGCCACTACCGTGACGAATATGACCGCCGACGACGGCAGACCCGAGAACCAATGGCCGGTACCCCCGCCGTGGATGTGGGGTTGCCCGGAGTGTGTGCGCCTGTACCACCGGATGAAACGGGTCCAGGAGGAGACCGACGAGCGACGCCGGAGCGGCGATCGCGGCGTCGATCACGACCCGCTGGACAGCATGATCGGATCCCGGATCCGCCTGGCCCGGCACCTGGTCACGGGCCACCGTGAGCATCTGCCGGACTGGACCCCGGGTTGCGAACGTTGCGCCTGGCACCATCGCATCCTGGACGCCGGCCCCGAACCCCACCATCCGGGCGGCGCCGCCGCGATGGTGGCCGCGGAGCATCGGGCCTTCCACCTGTTCGTCCCGCCCCGGGTGGTCGGGCTGATGTAGGCACCCGTCGCCGCGCCGTCCACCGGGGCCGCCGTAGGGTCGTGGGGTCACGGTGGGCGGGTCGCGGGTGGGGAGAGATCGACGGAGCACGGGCGCGTGGATCGGGGACGGGCCGCCGGGGACCGGGCCGAGGTGGAACCGGTCCTGGCGGGCGGGCACTTCGGGGCGGCGGGGCGGCGGCGGCGCGACGCCGCCGAGGCGTGGCGGTTGCGGGAGCACACCGCGCGACTGGTCGCCCTGGACACCCGGTTCGGTGCCGGGGAGCTGCTCGGGCCGGCGGTCCGCGCGGCCGACGCGGCGAGGCGGGCCGTTCCGGGCGCGGCCCCGTCCCGGGACCGGCTCGCCGCCGTGGCGGAGGCGGATCAGCTCGCCGGGTGGGCGGCCTACGACGCCGACCGGCACCCGCTCGCCCGACGGCTCACCACGCGGGCGGTACGGACCGCGCGCCTGGCGGGCGACCGCTCCGCCGAGCACTTCGCGCTGTCCCAGCTCGCGATGCAGGCCATCCACCTGCGCCGGCCCGACGTGGCGCTGCGCATCTGCGACGACGTGTTGCGGGACGAACTGCCGCCCGGCGTGCGCACGTTGTTCGTAATGCGCCGGGCCCGCGCGGTCAACCAGTACGGCGAGCACGCCGCGGCTCGCCGACTGATCGCCGAGACGTACGGCCGGTATCTCCAAGGTCCCGGCACCCGCGATCCGGCCTGGGCGTGGTGGCTGGACGCCGCCGAGATCACCTGGCACCACGCGATGACGCACGCCGACAACGGGGATTGGACGCGCGCGATCCCCCTGTTCGAGCAGGCCGCCGCGGGGCGGATCCCGGGCAGCCGCACCGCGCACAACGACCACGCGTACCTGCTGCACGCCTTCGCCCACACCCGCGCCTGGTCCGACGCCGCCGACCTGCTGACCACGCGCGTATTGCCGGCGCAGCCGGGCGTCTCGTCGGCCCGGATCACCCACCTCCTGGCCGACACCGCCCGGCTGTCGCACGTCCCGGGCCGCCGGTCGGCCGGCCGCGACCTGGCCCACGAACTGCGGGTCGGGCTCAGCCGAAGCGCACCTCGGTCGGGTGCGGTGTGACGAACGCGAGCAGCCGGGCCGCCTCCGCCTCCAGCGCCTCGCGCGAGGCGGCGTCGATCGGCCGGAACGGTCGCAGTTCGAGAACCAGCGGCGTCCCGGAGGCGGCGCCGGCGGCGACCGAACCGGCCGTCACCGGCTTGCCGCCTCGGGTGAGCCGCCAGATGCCCGCGACGAAACCGTCCACCAGGAACGTGGCGCGGACGATGCCGTTGACCGTGAACAGCCGCTTGCGGTCCGGCTCGGAGATGATCCGCGCACGTTCCGCGTGGGACAGCAGCGCGTTGTCGAACTCCGGCAGGAAGCGCGGCGGTACGGGCGTGTCCTCGGCCGGCAGCGGCGCGTCGGGGAGGTCGTACAACACCCGGCCCGCCTCGTCGCGGTGGACCACCAGGTTCGGCCGCAGCCGCTCGACCACCTCGCGCAGCCGGCCGAGGCCGGACCAGGCCTGCACGTCGGCAACGGTGGCCGGGCCGAACGCCGCCAGGTAGCGCAACACCATCGCGTCGGGCGCGGTGTCCGTACCGAGCGGGCGGCCGAGCCAGTGCTCGGCGGTGGTGCACGCGGACTGCCCGCCGCGCCCCCACAACGCGCGCGGCGGCACCTGGACCAGCGCCGCCTGACCGCGCAGCGCGTGCGCCAGCGCCGCCGGGTTCTCGTCGGGGAACCGTTCGCCGAGCGCGAGCCCGAGTTCCTTGGCGGTGAGCGCCCGCTCGACCATCAACTCGCGGCCGGCAGCGACGAGTTCGCCGACGTCGATGGTGGACTCGCCCAGCCCGTGCTGGGAGTTGCGGTACAGGTCCGCGTCGTAGATCGGCTGCACCACCGGCCGCAGCGCGAGGCAGTCGGCGGCCGTCACGAGGTGCACCGTGCCGCGCATCAGTCCGACCCGGACCACCCGACGATCGGTCAGCGCGTCGGCCAGGTCGGCGGGAGCGAACTCGGCGAGCCGGGTCCACAGCCCGACGTAGGGCGGATGCGGGGCCTGTGCCTGCATGCCGACCAGGTGGGTGATCGCCGCCTCGGCCGAGATCGACTGCCGCCGCGCCAACAACTGGCGTTCGAGCAGGGCGCGGTTGAGCCGACGGACGCTGAGTGTGGTGATCTCCATGCGCGCAGACTAGAAGCGAATGCGGTCGAAAGCTTGCCGCAATGTCCTCAGTGGCCGGCCCGTCGAGCGAATGCTTTCTTGACCACTCATTCTCGAATGCCCTAGAGTCACATCCGTGGCCAGGACCAAGGAATTCGATCCCGACGCCGCCTTGCAGTCCGCGCTCGAACTGTTTTGGGAGCGCGGCTACGAGGCGACCTCCATGGCGGACCTCGTGGCGCGCCTCGGCATCGCCCGGGCGAGCATCTACGCGACGTTCGGCAACAAGCACGACCTCTACCTCGCGGCGCTCGACCGCTACCGCGAGGCGCGCAACCCCGAGCTGTTCGAGGAGTTGTCCCAGCCTGGTCCGGTACTGCCGGCCGTACGGGCGCTGGTCGAGCGGTTCGCCCGTCAGGCGTCCGAGGAGCCGACCCGGCTGCGCGGTTGTTTCCTGACCAACACCGCCGCCGAACTGGCCGCGCACGACGCGGGCGCGGCGCGGATCGTCGAGTGGGGCTGGAATCAGATGGAGACCAATCTGACCCTCGCGCTCACCCGCGCCAGGGCCCAGGGCGAGCTGGGTCCGGACCGGGATCCGCAGGCCCTGGCCCGCTTCCTGCTGGTGGTCCTCCAGGGGATGCGCGTGGTCGGCAAGGCCGGCTCCGACGCGCACCGCCTGCGCGACGCGACGCGGCAGGCGCTGAGCCTGCTCGACTGATCCGGCGGGGCGCTCGCAGTCTCGTCGACACCGGGCGGACCCGCCCGCCGTGACGCACTCCGTCCCGCGATGCGGTGTGCCCTGCATCCTGCCCTCAATCAAGAACGATCGATCCGAAAAGACTGTCGGCAGCAAGGGGGAATCGGCGTGACGAGCATCGGGATCGGCAACAAACCCGACCGCGCGCTCGGCGGCTCGACCGACCGCGCGCCCGGTGCCGGGGGTGGCGGGGCCTCGACCGCCGGCGCCTTCGCGCTGCTCGGCACCGTGCAGGCCACGCTGATCTTCACGATCACCATCATCGGCGTGCCGCTGCCCGACATCGGCCGCGAGTTCGGTCTCGGTTCGGCCGATCTGGTGTTGCTCAGCGCCGCCTACGGGCTGCCGTTCAGCGGGTTGTTGCTGTTCGGCGGGCGGCTCGCGGACCGGTACGGCGGGCGCCCGATGTTCACCGCGGGCCTGGTCGTCTTCGGCCTGACCTCGGCGGTCGCCGCGTTCGCCCCGGGCTTCTCGGTTCTGGTCGCGGTGCGCTTCGGGCAGGGGCTCGGGGCGGCGCTCACCGCGCCCGCCGCGATGGCCGTGCTGCGCGCGGTACATCCCGAACCGGGCGCCTACCGGCGGGCGATGGCGACCTGGGGCGGCCTGTCCGTTTTGGGCGCCGCCACCGGCAACCTGGCCTCGGGCGTGCTCACCACGTGGGTGTCCTGGCGCTGGATGTTCGCCGTACCGGTCGCCGTCGCCGCGCTCGGTCTGGTGCTCACGCCCTCGCGGCTGCCCCGCCCGTCCGGGGCGGCGGCGCGGCGGCGCCCCGGCCTCGATCCGCTCGGCGCGGTCCTGGCCACGATCGGCATCACGCTCGCGGGCTACGGGCTGACCGTCACCGGCGAGCACGCCTGGACGTCGACCGTCGTCCTCCTCCCGCTCGGCGCCGGCGTGATCCTGCTCGCCGCGTTCCTGGCGGTCGAGCGCCGGGTGGCCGATCCGCTGCTGCCCCCGGGCTTCGTTCGTGATCGGCGCCGGATCCTCGGCCTGGTCGGGGTGTTGCTCGCGGCCACCGGTACGGGTTTGATCAGCTTCCTGATCTCGCTCTACCTCCAGCAGGAACACGGCTGGTCGCCGCTCGCGACGGCCGGCGCGTTCGTCCCGTTCACCGTCGCCCTGATCGGGGCGGGCCGGGCGGCCGGGCCGCTGATCGGGCGGTACGGTCCGGTCCGCGCCACCGTGGCCGGGCTGGTCGTGGGCGCCGCCGGGTTGCTCCTGCTCGCCCGGATCGACCACCCGAGCCGCTACGCCGTCGACCTGCTGCCCGGCCTGGTACTGCTCCCGATCGGCGCCGCGCTCGTGTTCGCGGGCACCGCCGTGCTGACCACCAGGGACGTACCCGCCCACCGGGCGGGCCTGGCCGGCGGCGTCCTCAACACCGCGATGGAACTCGGCCCCACCGTCGGCCTGGCCGCGCTGATGTCGGTGGCCGCCACGCGCACCGACCCGATCCGCGGTTACGCCTGGGCCTTCGGCACCGCCGGGGTCGTCTTCCTGCTGACCGCGGTGGCGGCGGCGGTCCTGGTCCGGGACGGGGGTCCGGACCGGGACCGGGGCCGGCAGCGGGACGGCGAGCAGGCCCGAGACCCCGACCGCGCCCCGTAGTCCACCACCGAATCCGACCATCCCCACCAAACCACCATCACCGCACCACCACACACCTCGGGAGACACCACCATGTCCGCACGTTTCACCGCCAAGACCGTCCTCGTCACCGGCGCCGGCTCCGGTGCCGGCCGGGCGATCGCGCTCGCCTTCGCCCGCGAGGGTGCCGCGGTCGTGGTCGCGGGCCGCGGCGCCGCGCCGCTGGAGGAGACCGTCCGGCTGATCGAGGCCGACGGCGGGCGCGGCGCGGCCGTCACCGCCGACGTGACCGACTCGGCGAGCGTGGCCGCGCTCGTCGCCCGCACCGTCGAACTCTTCGGCGGCCTCGACGTCGCGGTCAACAACGCCGGCGCGATCGTCGGCGTGGGCCCGCTCGCCGACCTCGACGAGGCCGACTTCCGGGCCACCCTCGACATCAACGTCACCGGCACGTGGTTGTCCATGAAGCACGAGATCGGCCACATGCGGGCCAACGGCGGCGGCGCGATCGTCAACATCTCGTCCAACCTCGGCGCGCACGGCCGACTGGCCAACCTCGGCGCCTACGTCACCTCGAAGGCCGCGGTCAGCGCACTCACCCGCAACGCCGCCCTCGACCACATCGGCGACGGCGTGCGCATCAACGCGGTCAGCCCCGGCCCGCTGGACACCTCGATGTCGCTGCGCAGCGGCGAGACCGAGGCCGAGCGGTCGGACCGGATGAAGGCGCAGAACCCGTCCGGCCGGGTCGGCGACCTCGCCGAACTCGCCGCCGCCGTGTTGTACCTGGCCTCGGACGAGGCGGGCTTCGCGGTGGGCACCGACCTGGTCCTGGACGGCGGCGCCACCGCCTGACCGGCGGATTCACCCGCGGGCGCCCAGCTCCCGGCCCGGCCGCCGTCCTCCGACGCGCGCCCGGGCCGGCTCGGCGTCTCGATGCCGGCGATCCCCCCGGGTTCAGGCGGAGGTCGTCGGGATCGCCAGTTCCAGACTCGCCGGGACCGCCGCGAAGGCCCGCTCCAGATGTCCGGCCAACCCCGGCCCGGCGCCCCGCGCGGTCCACTCCCGCTGCGCCCAGTGCCACGCCCCGAGCATCGTGTCGAGCGGCAGATGCAACAGGATCCGCTCCGGCGCGTTCGGACCGAGCCGGTCGGCGAGCGTATCCACGACCGCGTCGGTGGTGTCCGCGCAAAAGCGCAGGCTGAGCGCGTTCAGCGCGGGGGTGGCGTCGGCGATCCGCCGGCTGGCGGCGAAGCGGTCCGCCCAGTCCGCCGGCATGGCGCCGAGGGTCTCCGTGAGGGCGTCCTGATAGATCGTCAGGACGCGCCCCGCCAACGGGCGTTCGGCCAGGTCGGCGAGATAGGCGGTCCACAGCTCGCGCTCGGGGGCGAGGGCCACGTCCTCCTTGGACGCGAAGGTGCGAAAGAACGTGCGCTTGGAGACCTCCACCGCGCCGACGATCTCGTCGAGCGTCGTCGCGTCGAAGCCCTTGGTGGTGAACAACTCCAGGGCGGCCGCGGCCAACGCCTGCCGCGTGCGCAGCTTCTTGCGTTCCCGCAGCGGCAGTTCGGTGGTCATGATCCCACTCTACCCACACATGCCCATCGGTTGCCAAAGCCTCTTGTAAGCAAATGCCACTCAGTGGCACAGTGGCCGCGACGAGCCCTATCCCGGGCTCGGCAGTCCAGCCCGCACCAGTCTCGGAGCCACCATGCGCGCCCTTGTCATAGATCACGCCGTCGCGTCCCACCTCGCCCTCGCCGAGGTCCCCGACCCCGAGCCCGCGCCGGACGAGGCGCTGATTCGGGTCCGGTCGATCTCGATCAACGCGGGTGAGGTGCTCTTCGTCGTGCCGTCCGGGGCGAACGGCACGATCCCCGGCTGGGACGCGGCCGGCGTCGTGGAGCGCGCCGCCGCGGACGGGTCGGGCCCCGCGGTGGGCACCCCCGTGACCACGCTCGGCGGGGACGGCGCCTGGGCCGAACTGCGTGCCGTGCCGACGCGACAGTTGGGCGTGGTGCCCGCCGACCTGCCCATGGCGTCGGCCGCCGCACTACCCGTGGCGGCCCTGTCCGCCCTGCGCGCCCTGCGCCGGATGGGCCCGATCCTGGGTCGGCGCGTGCTGATCACCGGCGCGGGCGGCGGGGTGGGCCGGTTCGCCGTACAACTGGCCGCGCGCGGCGGCGCCGAGGTGGTCGCGGCCACCGGGGATCCGGCCCGGGTGGACGAACTGCGGGCGCTGGGCGCGGCCGAGGTGCTGACGGGCGGCCTGCCGTACGAGACGGCCCCCGTGTACGGCGTCCTGGACAACGTCGGCGGGCCGCACCTGACCGCCGCCCACGACCTGTTGGCCTCCGGCGGCACGCTCGTCGCGCTCGGCCATTCCACGGGCGAGGGCGAGCAGTTCGCGTTCGGCGCGCTGTTCGGCGACGCGGGCCGGCACAACCGCTCGATCGTCACCTATTTCCTGCTCGACGACCTCGCGGGCATCGACGCCGACCTCGCCTGGCTCGCCGCCCGAACCGCACACGGCGACCTCGACCCACAGATCGCGTGGCGCGGCTCCTGGACCGACATCGCGGAGGCGGCGACGCTGCTGAGCGACCGCAAACTCGGCGGCAAGGCGGTGTTGACCGTGACCGACGACTCCACGGCGGGGTGAGCAGACGCACATCGCGCGGGCCCCGCCGGGACGGGGCGAACCGTGTGGTCCCCCGCCCGGCAGGGCCCGCCCCGTCCGGATCGATCCGTCAGGCCACGTCCAGTACCTCGAACAACGCGTCGGCGAATTCGTCCGGGCGCATGATGTGGCCCACGTGGTCGGCCGGGAATTCGGTGAGTGGAAGATCCAGGCGCTCGGCGAGCACCGAGGCGGTGCGATACAGCGGGGTGTGTGCTCCCTCGTCGCCGGCCACCAGGCGCAGCGGCGCGCCGCGCAGTGCGGCGAGGTCGGCGTCGTAACGGGCGAAGGACCGGATTTCGTAGGCCAGGTTGAAGTCCACGTTGGCGAACACCCGGTCGAGCATCTCGCGCGCCGAGTCGGACAGTTCGGCCGGTTCCACGGGCGGGACGGACACGTCGAACAGCCGGATCAACTCCGCCGTCGCGGCCTCCCGTCCGCTGCGCAGGAAGAGGTCGTGGATCTCGTCGAAGGTCTCGCGCCAGTGCTTCGCATCGGGCAGCACACCGGGCAGGAACGGCTCGTGGGCGACCAACAGGCGGACCTGGTCGGGGTGTCGGGCCAGCAGGTCGAGCCCGATCGTGGCCCCGGTCCCGTTGCCGAAGACGGTCGCCGGTTCGTCGGTGAGGGCGGCCAGGAGGCGGTGCGCGTCGTCGGCGTGCTCCTCGATGCGCTGCTCGGTGGGCGGTTCGGTGAGTCGGCTGTGCGAGTTGCCGCGCCGGTCGTAGGTGACGACGGTGTGATGGGCCGCGAGTCGTTCGGCCAGGGTCGTGTACAGACCGGTGTCCGCGTTGCCGCCGCTGATCAGCAGCAGCACGGGCCCCGACCCGTGCACCTGGTAGTACAACTCGGCCCCGGGTACGGCCAGGGTGGCGGAATCCATGAGTTCTGCCTTCCCGTCGGAAGTCGCTACCCCTCCAAGCTACGGACCCCGAGTACGGCGTGTCCGCCGAATCCGGCTTCCGTTCCCACCCGGCCGGCCATGTGCGCGATCGTCTCGGCGTCGACGGGCGTGCCCACCAGCACCGTCGCGTCCGGCGCCTCGGCCGGTGTCAGCAGGGACATCGCGAACCGCGGCGACACGCCGCGGATCGGCCGGATCGCCACCGTCCTGGGCGCGAACACCCCGACCGCCCGGCAGTTCCACCATGCCGCCAAATCCGGTCGCGCCGAGCGCAGTTCGGCGGCGATCTCGGCGCCGCGCGGCTGTTCGGCGCGGGTGCGCAGGTGGCGCACCAGGTCGAGGGCGAGCGCCTCGTGCGCGGGGAAGCGCGCACGATACGCGGAGTCGGTCAGCAACATCGACAACAGGTTGCGGCGCCCGGTGGGCACCTCGGCCGGGTCCGGCGCGATCACCCGCCAGGCGTGGTTCCAGGCCACCAAGTCCAACGCGGGATCCAACACCAGCGCCGGACTGATCGGCCAGCCCTCGACCATCGCCCGCAGTGCGTCGACCGGCAGCGGGCCCGGTCCGGCCGGCACGTGGAAGCCGGCCAGTTCCAGGACGTGCCGGTGGGCGTCGGCGTCCAGGCGCAGCGTGCGCGCCACCGCCTCCAGCACGTGCCGCGAGGTGTCCACCCGGCCCTGCTCCAGCCACGTGTACCAGGCCACGCCCACCCCCGACAGCGCGGCGACCTCCTCGCGGCGCAACCCGGGGGTGCGGCGGCGCGGCGAGCGGGGCAGCCCGACGTCCTCGGGGGCGAGCAGTTCGCGGTGCGCGCGCAGGAACGCGCCCAACTCGTGCCGGTGACCGTGCTCGTCCCGAATGCCCATCGACCCAGCCTATGACCGCCGCTCACCGTACGAGCCGGAGCCTGGCTCGACGCCGGCGGCGGCGCGAGGGTGGCGGACGTACCGACGCACACCGCCGGGCGGCACCGCCGAGGGCCGCCGGCCATCCGCAAAGGAACCGTTCCCGATGACCGACACACCCGTCACCACCCCCGCGTGGACCGAGGGCGCGCCCACCGACCCCACCGCGGACATCATGTGGCGCCGCTCCAACGACTCATCCACGCTGACCACGCCGCGCGCGTTCATCCGCGTCTTCGTCGAGCCCGGCGGCCTGGAGGCGGCCGCCGGGTTCTACGAGGAACTCCAGGGCGTGGAGCGCGACATGTGGTTCACCTTCCGCGAGTTCGGCATCGCCCTCGCCGCGGTCGGCGGCTTCCTGCTGATCGAGGGCGAGCCGGCCACGGTGGAGCGGTTCCGCTCCACCACCGGCACCCTGCTGGTGCCCGAACTGGCGCCCTACCTCGACCGCCTGGCCGCGGCCGGGGCCGAGATCACCGAGCCGCCGCGCCGCGTCCCGACCGGATCCGGGTTCACCGCGCGGCACTCCGACGGCACCGTGGTGGAGTACGTCGAGCACCGTCCGACGGCGGACGGCCGCTGATTCGTCCGCTACCGGGTGTGCGCGGCGCGGTCGCCGAGCACCCGCTCGCACTCGTCTTGGGCGGCGGCGCTGAGCAGGGGGCGAAAACCCGCCAACAGGTCCCGGAGGTCCGCGCCGTAGCGGTCGCGGGCCTCCGGGCTGACCCGGACGATGTCGAGTTCGTTGGCCGCGGTCAGTTCGGCGAAGTCGCGGCGTTCGGCCTCGGCGGGCAGGTAGGTCCGGCCGGTGAAGCGGTCCCGGAACGGGCCGTCGACCAGGGTGGGGTGGCCGGCGGCCCGGTCGCAGCTCGCGTAGAAGTAGACGATGCGCTCGGCGTCCACCCCGATCCGGCCGGCCAGTTCCGCGCGGCGGTCCAGCGGGAGCAGTTGGGGGGCGAAGCCGTCCGTGCCGTAGAACGCGTGACACAGGCCGGCCGTACGCAGTACCGGTCGCGCGCCCCAGGAGTCGAGCAGCGCCTCGACCCGGGTCAGGTGGGCCAGCAGGGTTCCGCCGGGATGTTCGATGCGGTCCGCGCCGAGCATCCGGATGTAGTCGACGATCATGTGCACCCCTTGCCATGTAATGGGTCGGCGCCGGCTGTCCGGTGGCCGCCCGATGACCTCGGGGCAAACGATAGCGCTGACGGACCGTCAGATCACAGCACCGCGGTCATACACATTGCGAGGGGGCTCCCGGGTCGCGTCCCACGACGCCTCGGACGATCGACCTGCCGGGAATGCCTGCGCGGGCGTCCGCTTTGTGGATAGGGATGGATCGGAAGCGGTAACGAACGAACGAGTACGGAGATCTGCATCGTGGGACCCGATCAGTTCTGTCTGGTGTTGTTGCGACGCATGGGCGATTACCAGCCCGATCTGGTCGCCGATGCCGTCCGCGAGTTGGAGTTCACCCGGGCCCGGATGCGCGAGGTGAACGCGCAGTGGCAGCGCATGGTGCGCAGCCGGGCGGTCGGCGGCCCCGGGCGCGCCTATCGGGCCGCACTCGGCGAACCGCACGGACGCACCCAACGAGCGATCGGGGATCTCACCGCCGAGGCGCAGTGGTGGACGTTGCCGCTGTGGCCGGAGTTGCGTTTCGAGGTCCTGACCGGCCCCGACGGGCGGGTCTGGCAGGAGTGGCTGGTCCGCGCCGACCCCGCCACGACCCCGCCCGCCGAGACGGTGGCGGACCTGCGCCCCTGGGACTTCGTGATCGCGGACGTCGCCGCGGCCTTCCCGGCCCTGCGCCACACCGAGGGCTCCGCGCCCGGTCGCTGGGCGAGCGTGATCACCGAGAACGGCGTCGAGCACCGCGTCGACTTCACCTGGGGCCTGCTCCAGAACGTCACCCGCCTCGACTGAGCGGGTGCCCCGCCGCGCCGGCGCCGGCGCGTGTCTTCGAACTCCCGTCGGGCTCCGCGGCGTGAGCGCGGCGGGGAGCCCGCAGGGCGGATGCCGTGCATCGGCGTGCCGGAGAAGCGGGTGCACAGTGGTTCCATTCGCCTGTTTCTCCGGGGCGGCGAGGTGCGGTGCCGGGCGTCGTGGAGCTCGGCGGGAGTTCGAAGACACGCGCTAGAGGCGCGGGAGGCGCATCCGGGTGAGGCGGCCGCCCTCCACGGGGGCGGCGTCCGTGGTGCGCACGGCCAGGGAGCGGTAGGTGCCGGGGACCGTGGCCACCCAGAAGCGGTCGGCGAAGATCGTCGCGGGGGCCTGGAGCACGAAGCGGCCTCGGCGGAACTCGACCCGCGGCGGCACACCGTCGTCGGGCAGCACGCCCCACGCCAGCGCCCAGGCCGGCTCGCGGCGGGCCGAGCGCAGCGCGCCGCGCAGCAGCGTCGGCGCCAGGGTGGACCCGGCCACCGCCACGTCGATCAGGCGGTAGCCCGCGTATACCTCCAGCGCCGGGCGGCCCCGCGAGCCCCGGCCCACGCGCATCGTGCAGTCGCTGAGCCGCAGATACAGTTCGGCGGTCGTGTGCTGCATAACGTCGCTCATGGCGCCCCCGTTCGAAGCCCCCGACGGGTCAGTCCCCTCGGGCCACACCAGGATTCGCCTTCGGGGTACTTCGCCGCATCGGCTGTACGAACCGTTTCCGCATCACCGTCTACTCCCCCTGTAGGACGGAGTTTGCGCTCGTGACTCCCCCGAACGAGCGAGGCGCGCGATTCAGGCGGCGCCCGGCACGGCCAGCCCGGTCTCGTAGGCACAGATCACCGCGTGCACCCGGTCGCGCAGGCCGAGCTTGCCCAGGATGCTGCTGACGTGCGTCTTGACCGTATGTTCGCTGACCACGAGGGCCTCGGCGATCTCCGCGTTGGACATCCCGAGGGCCAGACAGCGCATCGTCTCCCGCTCGCGCGTGGTCAACACGGCCAACCGCTCGGAGGGTTGGGGCTGCTGCTCCGTACGGGGTAGTCGGCGCGTGTAGTCGGCGATCAGTCGCCGGGTCACCGACGGCGCGAGCAGCGCCTCGCCGCTCGCCACCATGCGCACCGCGTGCACCAGGTCGTCGCGTCGTACGTCCTTGAGCAGGAACCCGGCCGCGCCCGCGTAGAGCGCGTCGTAGACGTACTCGTCGACGTCGAACGTGGTCAGCATGACGATCCGACACGCCGGCGCCTCGGCGGAGACCACCCGGGCCGCCTCGATGCCGTCCATCCGCGGCATCCGGATGTCCAGGAGCAGTACATCGGGCCGGTGCGCGCGCACCGCCTCGATCGCCGCCACCCCGTCGCCCGCCTCGGCCACCACCGAGATGTCGGACTGCGCGTCCAGGATCATCGCGAAGCCGCTGCGCACCAGTCCCTGGTCGTCGGCGACCACCACCTTGATCGTCATCGCACCATCCGCGTCACGTCGAGCGGGATGCGCAGCGCGACCTCGAACCCGGGCCCGGTCACCCGCGGTCCGACCACCACACTGCCCCCGCACGCGCTGGCCCGCTCCCGGATGCCGATCAGCCCGTGGCCCCCGCCCGGACGCGGCCGACCGCCCCGCCCGTCGTCGGTGATGGTGATCCCCATCGTCTCCTCACCCCATTCGAGTCGTACGGTCACCGTCGTGGCCCGCGCGTGCCGAACCGCGTTGGTCAGCGCCTCCTGGACCACACGGTACGCGGCGATCTCCGCGTCGGAGCGCAGCGGTCGACGCTCGCCGACGCTCTCGTACACCACCTTCAGATCGGTCCGCCCGACCTCGGCGACCAGGTCGGCGATATTGGCCACGGTGGGCTGCGGCGCCCGGGCCCCGGCCTCCGCGTCGTCCTTGAGCGTGCCCAGGATGCGCCGGAGTTGGACCATCGCGTCGCGCCCGGCGTCGGCGATCGCGTCGAACGCCGCCTCCGCGCGGGCCGGATCGCTGCGCACCACCACCGGCCCGGCCTCCGCCTGCACGGTCATCAGGCTCACCGCGTGCGCCAGGATGTCGTGCATGTCGCGGGCGATCCTGGCCCGTTCGCGGGCGGCGGCCCGGGCCACCTCGGCGTCGGCGCGGCGGATCTCCAGGTCGCGCTCGTGCTCCAGGCGCCGGGTGCGCTCCTCGATCTCGGCGATGTAGGCGGTGCGGTGCCGGGTGGCCAGCCCGAAGGCGGCGGCGGCGGTCATGGTCAGGATGTCCAAGGTCGCCTGTTGCGGCGGCTGGCCCTTGACGAATTCCACCATCAGCGTGATCGGCAGGGTGAGCACCGCGACGGCGATCCGCTCCCAGCGCCGCCCGAGCGAGAAGACCGTGTAGATGGCGATCGTCATGCCGAACTGGAAGGACTGGCCCGGCCGATGGTGCAGCGAGGCCGGCACCGCGAACAGCGCGACCACGCACGCGACCACGAACGGTTGTCTGCGCCGCCAGATCAGCGGGATCGCGGTCCCGCTGAGCAGGAGGAACCCGAGCCGGTACGGCGAGCGCAGGTAGATCAGGAACGGCAGCGACACCAGGAACTGCACCAGCAGCGCGATCATGACGTCGAGCAGTCGCGGATCGATCCGCCGCATCAGGTCGCGGGTGTGCCGGGCTCGATCGCGGACGTGCCGGTCGGCGTCGCGCGCGGCGAGGTGATCGACGCAGGGGTGATCGGCGTCGTGCGCGGCGAGGTGGTCGGACATACGGCGTACTCCTGGGTGGGCGTCCCCGACAGTGTCGCGGTTGCGCGTTCGGCGGCGCTTCGCTCTCGCGGGGGATCTGCCCACCCGGAGTGGGGGGCGCGGCGGGGCCGCTCCGGTAACGATCGAATCCGTGCGCCGGCGGCGAACGCGCGCCCGGTTGGCGGTTCGGGTGCGGTCGCGTCTGGTACGACTGGGGGCATGGCTACCGGCAACCGCTTCGTCCCCGACGGCGACCGTTCGACGCCGGCGGCCCGGTGCGGCCGGCCGGCGGGTGCGGTCGCGCGCACTTTCGGCCGCCGAAAGAGAGCGGGGGCGCGGCCGTGCGGCCACTGAGGCGGGGTCAGGTGTGGACGATTCCCACCGTCGGCCGTGAACGCACCTTCATGATCGTGCAGAACGACCACGTCGCCGCGCTGCATCCGGGCGCGGCGTTGTGCGCGCTGGTGGACACGATCGGCGACCGCCGCGAGTCGCTGGTCACGGTGCGGATCACCAGCCCGGTCGAGGGTGTGGTGCTCGCTCCGGACCTGTATACGTCACGGCATCACCGCTTCGAGCAGGGCACGTATCTGGGCGACGTCGGGCCGGAGGAAATGGAGCAGGTGGACGTGGCGTTGCGGGCCGTTCTGGGGTTGTGAACAGGCGGGGCGCCTGGTGGGCCGGTCAAGGAAGGGTCGGGCCGGCGGCCGACAGGCGCTCCGCCGCGGCGCGCAACTCGGTGATGTAGACGCGGCGTTCGCTCGGGCCGACGGCGGGCCGCAGCGGGCCGATCTGGAGTTCGTGGGTGGGCCGACCGTGCGCGTCCCGTACCGGCGCGGCCAGATGGCTCAGCGGCAGCGTGCGATCCGAGGTCAACTCCGCGTCGGTGTAGGCGTGTGCGCTGATCGCGGCGAGTTGGTCGAGCACCCGGGCGCGCAGTTCGGCCCGTCCGGGGTGCTCGTCCAACAGGCCCACCACGTCCCGCAGTACGGGCAACAGCTCGGCCGAGTCGCGGCGCGGTCGCCACGCGGCCACGCCGTGCGCGCGGACCGTGTCCAGCACCGGGGCCGACTCGGGTGCGCGTGCGAGCCAGGCGGTACGTTCGGCAGCCGGCCGCCAGGGCATCACCGCGGCGCCGGCGGGCGGGCGCAGCGGCAACCGGGTGCCCACCTCGATCCCGGCCGGCATCCGACCCGGTCCCGGCTCGACCGCGACGAAGACCACCTGATCGACGCCGACCAGTGACAGGGCCACCCCGCATCCGACCCGCGTCGCGAGTTCGGCCAACACCTCCGCCGCGGCGGCCGGCAGCCCCACCCGGGCCCGGACCGCGTCGGCGACGGCGAGCAGTCCGACGCCGAGCGTGTACAGCCGATCCGGCCCGCGCAGCACCCAGCCGGGCGCCTCCAGGGCGGCGAGCACCGCGGTCGCGGTGGACCGGTTCAGGTCGAGCCGGGCCGCCACCTCGGACACGCTCAACCCGCGCGGCGCGGCGGCCAGCAACTCGACGACGGCCACGACCCGTTCGGTGGGCGGTGACGCGGCCATGGGCACCCCTTGCTCCGGTCGGACGGCATCCCTAGAGTCTACGAATATACGTCACCCTGACGACGAATATTCGTCAGTCCATCGCACCGACGGGCTGCCGTCGTCGCCGGGGCTTCGGCCGAGGAGGCTGGATGACCCGAGGAATCGAGGCCGACGAAACGGCGGGGGCCGCGCGGGCGGCGACCGCGCCCGGCGCCCCGGCACGGCCACGCACCCCCGCACCCGTCGACCCGTTCGACCCCCGCGCGCCCTTCGACATCGAAGGCCACGACTTCGCCTTCGACGACATCCCCGACCTGCACGGCGTGCTCGCCGCCGCGCGGGCGCGCAAGCCGTACGCCGTCGTGCCGTTCCTGGGGACCAGGGCGCTGCTGTTGCTGACCCACGACCTGGTGAGCGCCGCGTTCAGGGACGAGGAGGCGTTTCCCGCGTCCGCGATCTACGCCGCCACCACCGAACCCGTGCTCGGCCACACCATCCAGTGCATGCGCGGCGCGGAGCACCGGATCAACCGCAAGCTCGTGGTGCCCGCCTTTCGGCGTCGGGTGGTCACCGAGCAGGTCGAGGCGATCCTGGAACCGCTCGCCCACGAGCTGGTCGACGGTTTCGCGGCGCGCGGCGAGGCCGATCTGGTCGCCGAGTTCACCCACGGCTACCCGGTCCGGGTGATCACCCGGCTGCTCGGACTGCCGATGGACGACGAGGACCGCTTCCGGCGCTGGGCGGTCGACCTGTTCCACTTCCCGATGGCGCCGGAGGCGGCCGCGCGCGCGTCCCGCGAGTTCACCGCGTACGTGACGCCGATCGTCGCGCGTCGGCGGCGGGATCCCGGCGACGACCTGCTCTCCACCCTCGCGCACACCGAGGCGGAGGGGCGTCGGCTCACCGACGAGGAGATCCTGTCCTTCCTGCGGCTGCTCTTCCCGGCCGGCGCCGACACCACGTATCTGGGCCTGGGCAACGCCCTGTTCGCCCTGCTCACCCATCCCGAGCAGTTGTCCCGGACACTCGCGGACCCGGATACCGAACTCGAGTGGGTGGTCGAGGAGGCGCTGCGCTGGGAGCCGCCGGTGGGCCTGCTGCCGAGGATGTGCCCCACTCCGGTATCCGACTGGCAGGGCCTCGGCCTCGACATCCCGGCGCAGACCCCGCTGATCTTCGCGATCACCGCCGCGAATCGGGACCCGGCCCGCCATCGCGATCCCGACGTGTTCGACCTCGGCCGCCGGGCGCGCGCCACGCTCGCCTTCGGCGACGGGCCGCACGTATGCCTGGGCACGTGGTTGGCGCTCGCCGAGATCCGAGCCGCCCTGAAGGTTCTCCTCGAACGCCTGCCGGCACTGCGACTCACCGCACCAGCCCGGGTGCGCGGCCTGCTCGGCACGGCGCTACGCGGCCCGGAGTCCCTACCGGTGCGATTCGGGCGCTGAACCGGCGCGCACCCGTGCCCTGTCGGCCGGCAACAGGCGACGTGGTGCGGCCGGCGTGCGCTATCGCGGCAGGGTGATGCGGAAGGTGGTGCGGCCCGGTTCGGAGTCGACGGTGAGCGTGCCGTCGTGGCGTTGCACGATGATGCGGTACGAGATGTCGAGGCCCAGGCCGGTGCCCTCGCCCAGGGCCTTGGTGGTGAAGAACGGTTCGAAGATCCGGTCCTGGATGTCGGGCGCTATGCCGGGGCCGCTGTCCTCGATCTCGACCACCACCGACGCGGTGTCGGCGCGGGCGCGCAGGGTCAGCGTGCCCTTGCCGCCCATCGCGTCGGCGGCGTTGTCGATCAGGTTGGTCCACACCTGGTTCAACTCGGCCGGATACGCCTGGATCCTGGGCAGGTCCTCGGCGTACTCGCGCTCGACCCGGATGTCGCGCAGCGGGCCGGCCAGCATGGCCACCGTGCTGTCCAGGCCCTTGCGCAGGTCGGTCTCCTGGTACGGGGCCCGGTCCATCTGGGTGTACTGCCCGGCGGCGGCGAGCAGATCGGTGATCCGGCCCAGCGCGTCGGCGACCTCGTCGAGCAGCGCCTCGCCCTCGAGGTTGGCCGCGAGCCAGGTCAGTCCGGGGCGCGCCGCCGCCCCGAGCGCCGCGCCCGCGTCCCGGGCCCAGTCCTCGTACAGGCCGACGCTGACGAACGACGGCGCCGTCTCGTACGCGTCCGGCAGGTCCAAGTCCTCGAAGATCTCCGCCACTTCGTCGGTCCGGTCGGCGAACTCCAGCGGGCGCAGCCGAGGCGGCTCCACCTCCCGCCGGGCCAACACCTCGGCCTGGAGCCGGTCCAGCGCCTCCAGCGCGTCGACGGCGGCGCCGCAGCGGGCCAGTTCGGCCCGGGCCCGGCGCAACTCCCCCAGCCGGGTACGCAGGTTCGCCGCGGCCCGCTCGGCCGCCGCGGCCGGGTTGCCCAGTTCGTGGGTGAGCCCGGCGGTGAGCGTGCCGAGCGCGACCATGCGCTCGCGCTGCCCGACCGCCGAACCGGTCCGGCGCCCGCCCAGGAACATGCCCGCGACCAGGTGCGCGGCCATCGGGAACCACTCGGTGAAGGCCTGCGCCAACTGGGCGGCCGGCAGCACGAAGAAGGTCGAATCGACGTGTGTGCGCGCGGTATTGCCGTACGCGTGCACCGCCGGGGTCGCGCCCTCGCCGTCCAGGGCCAGTGCCGCGCCGACGTAGGCGCCGCGCATCGACGAGCGGTGCACCTCCAACTCGCCGCCGCGCACCGTGCGGTTCATCGTGACCTCGCCGGTGAGCAGCACGAAGAAGCACTCGCCGGGATCGCCCTCGTGGTAGAGCGTGGTGTTCGCCGGGAACGCCTTGACCTTGCCGTGCGCGCACAGCCAGTTCAGGTGTTCGTCGGGCAACTTCTCGAACAGGAACAGGGTGCGCAGTTCCTCCGGCGGCAACACGTCGCACACGCTCATCGTGATCCCTCCGTCGCCGGGGTGCGGGTGTCGGCCGGGGTCGGCGCGTCGCCCGGCTTCCGGGTGTCCAGGGTGTCCAGATAGCGGTGCACGAGCATCACCGTCATCGCGCCCTCCCCGACCGCCGAGGCGACCCGCTTGACCGAGGCCGCGCGCGAGTCGCCGGCGGCGAACACCCCGGGCACCGCCGTCTCCTGGACGAACGGCGGGCGGCTCCAGCCGTCGAGTTCGCCGTCGCAGTCGTCGAGCAGTTCGCCGCCGGTGAGGATGTAGCCGTCCCGGTCGCGCCGCACGCCGCTGCCGTCCAGCCACCCGGTGCGCGGGCTGGCGCCGATGAAGACGAACAACCACGACGCGGGCACGGTCTCCTCCGTGCCCGAGTCCCGGTCGCGCAGGGTGAGTTCGCGCAGGCGCCCGGTGCCGTGCGCCCGGGAGACCTCGGTACGGACCCGGACCTCGACGTTGGGGATCTGCTCCAACTGCTCGATCAGGTAGTGCGACATGGACGCCTCCAGACCCGCGCCGCGCACCAGGATGATCACCCGGCGGGCGTAGCGGGAGAAGAACACCGCCGCCTGCCCGGCCGAGTTGGCCGCGCCGACGATGTACACGTCCTGGTCGCGGGTGTCGGGCCCGGTGGTCAGGGCGGCGCCGTAGTACACGCCGCGGTCGGTCAAATCGGCCAGGCCCGGCGCGTCCAGGGTGCGGTAGGACACCCCGGTGGCGAGCACGACCGCGTGTCCGCGGGCGACGACGTCGCCGTCGCAGGAGATGGTGCGCACGTCGCCGTCCACGTGCAGGCCGGTCACGTCGCGCGTACTGACTATCTCCGCGCCGAACTTGAGCGCCTGCCGGCGGGCGCGGCCGATGAACTGCGAGCCGGAGATGCCGTCGGGGAAGCCGAGGTAGTTCTCGATCCGCGAACTCTGCCCGGCCTGTCCCCCGGTGGCCTGGCGCTCCACGAGCAGCGTGCGCAGCCCCTCGCTCGCCGCGTACACCGCGGCCCCCAGCCCGGCCGGGCCGCCGCCGACGATCACCACGTCGTACAGGTCGTCGGACGCGGTCACCGACAGGCCCACGTACTCGGCCAGTTCGCCCTTGGACGGGCCGCGCAGCACGGTCGAGTCGGGGGCGATCACCACCGGCACGTCGGCCTCGGTGGTGCCGGTCTCGCGCAGCAGCCGGCGCGCCTCGGCCTGGCCGACGTCGTACCAGCGGTACGGCACGCCGTTGTTGGCGAGGAAGTCGCGCAGCTCGAACGACGGCGCGGAAAAGCGCGCGCCGATCACCGTGGCCCAGCTCTCGTCCGGCACCGGCGCGGTCTCCCACGCGGTGATCAGCGAGTCGAGCACGGGGTAGAGCCGTTCCTCCGGTGGATCCCACGGCTTGAGCAGGTAATGGTCGATGTCGACGTCGTTGATCGCCCGGATCGCGGCCCCGGTGTCCGCGTAGGCGGTGAGCAGCACCCGTTTCGCGCGTGGGTACCGGTGTGCGGCCTGTTCCAGGAAGGCCACGCCGTCCATCTGCGGCATGCGCTGGTCGGCGATCAGCACCGCGACCTGCTCGCCGCGCTCGTGCAGCTCGGCCAGCGCCTCCAGGGCCTGTGCACCGGATTCGGCGCGGACGATCCGGTGCCGATCGCCGTACTGTCGCCGCAGGTCGCGGGCCACCGCACGGGAAACGGCCGGGTCGTCGTCGACGGTCAGCAGGACGGGCTTGTCCACGGTGTTCCTCACGGGCCTGGAGTGGTGCACAAAAGGGGACCACTGCCCGGTACCGGCCTCGACCATGCGCCGGGCAGCGCGTGCGCCACGTTATCCCGTATCCGAAATCCGCAGCCGGGGAGTTCGGGGCCGGCCCCGGCGGCGACACCTTCGGCGAAGTCGGGCGCTTTGCCTGTCGGTCCACCACGAAGATGCCTAACGTGGCGCTATGTCCGAGAATCGACGCCGCCCGCAGCGCGAGACCGTACAGGCCCTCGTCGGGGTGACGGTGATCGTGATCGGCCTGCTGGTGACCCTCGTCCTGCACCTGACCCACGACTCGCACGCCCCGGAGCCCAGCCCGAGCCCGCTCCCGACCGCCACCGCACCGCCGGCGTCCCGGTCGGCGGCGGCGGCCGGACATTAGCCCCGGCGTCGAGGCAGCCGGTGCCGGCCCAAAATTCACAGAGACTTCTCTGCAAAAGATGCAGAGAACCCTTTGCAGAGAACTCTCTGCGTAATACCGTGGACATGTGAACGACTCCCGCCGGCGGATCGACGCCCGCAGCCTGCGCGCCCTCGCCCACCCCCTACGCATGCGCCTGCTCGAAATGTTGCGCCTCGACGGCCCCTCGACCGGGACCCACCTGGCCGCCCGCGTCGGCGAGAGCACCGGGACGGTCAGCTGGCACCTGCGCCACCTCGCCGAACACGACTTCATCGAGGACGTGCCCGAGCGCGGCACCCGGCGCGAGCGCTGGTGGCGTGCCGTGGTCGACCCGCGCGACCTGCACACCAGCGAGTTTCGCCAGGACCCCGAGGCCCGGGGCGCGCTCGACGTCTACATGCGCGAGTCCTTCCGGCAGCAGGGCGAACGCCTGCTCGAGTCGTTCACCGACGCCGACGAGATGGGCCCCGAGTGGGTGCGCGCCCGCACCGTCTCGGACTGGAGCGGCGTGCGCCTGACCGCCGAACAGCTGGCCGACCTCAACCGCCGGGTCGTCGAACTGGTCCACGAGGCCACCCGCGGCCCGGAGCAACCGGGCGCCGCCACGGTCGTACTCCAGTACCAGTCCTTCCCGCGCCGGCCGAAGGACGCCACGGCGTCGGCCGATCCGAGCGAAACCACCGAAGCCGAAGCCGATCCCCCCTCCGAACCCGACGAGGACCCCTCATGAGCGGCCTGCTGCACCGCCACCGCGACTTCCGCCTGCTGTGGTTCGGCGAGACCACCGGCAAGTTCGGCGCGTCCGTGACCGGTGTGGCGATGCCGCTGATCGCGATCTCGACCCTGGACGCGAGCACCTTCGAGATCGGCCTGCTCGGCGCGGCGGCCTGGCTGCCGTGGTTGCTGATCGGTCTGCCGGTCGGCGTCTGGGTGGACCGGATGGCCCGCCGCCCGATCATGCTCGCCGCCGCCGCGACCTCGTGTGCCCTGTTCCTGGCGGTACCCCTGGCACACCGGGCGGGCCTGCTGAGTATCGGTGTGCTGCTCGCCATCACGCTGGCGACGGGGGTGTCCGCGGTGTTCTTCCAGACCGCGTACACCGCCTACCTGCCCGGCATCCTGCTCCCCGCCGACCAGGCCGAGGGCAACAGCAAGCTGCACGGCAGCGCGTCCGCGGCGCAGATCGCCGGGGTCGGCGCGGGCGGCCTGATCGCGCAGCTCGCGGGCGCCGTGAACGGCATGTTCGTCAACGCCGGCACGTTCCTGACCTCGTTCGTCTGCCTGTTCCGCATCCGCCACCGCGAGCCCGAGTCGAAGCCGGCGCCCGAGGAGCGCACCGAGCGCTCGCTGATCGGCGAGATCGGCGAGGGCCTGCGCCTGGTCGCGCACGACCCCTGGCTGCGCGTGTTCGCCCTCTTCGGCGGCGTGTCCAACCTGGGTCTGGTCGGCCTCCAGTCGCTGCAACTGGTGTTCCTGATCCGCACGGTCGGCGTCGACGAGGGCCTGGCCGGCGCGCTGATCGCGGGCGGCGCCGTCGGCGGCGTGGCGGGCGCGTTCGTCTCCCGCAGGGTGTCCTCCCGGATCGGCACCGCCCGTGCGTTCCTCGTCTTCGAGCCCGGCGTGTCGAGCCTGGTCCTGCTCATCCCCCTGACCACCGCCGGCCCGGGTCTGACCGTGTTCGTCTGCGGCTCGTTCGCGATGTCGGCGGGGGTGGTGGCGAGCAATGTGATCAAGTCGAGCTTCCAACAGCGATACTGCCCACCGCGGTTGCTCGGCCGGATCACCGCGAGCATGCAGTTCGTCAACTACGGCACCATCCCGCTCGGCGCGGTCCTGGCCGGCGCGCTGGGTTCGGCGTTCGGGGTCCGTCCCGCCCTGTGGGTGATGGCCGCGGTCATTTCGGCCTCCGGCCTGATCCTGATCCTGTCCCCGGTGGGCCGCTGCCGCGACCTGCCGACCACCGTGCGAGCCGTCGCCGTGTCCAAGGCGCCGCGCACGGTGGCCTGACCCGCCGGCGCGGACCGACGGGGCGGCCGACACCGGGAGTTCCCGGCGTTCGACCGCCCCGCGGTGGCACGGGATCCGGATCAGATCCGCACGGACCGACGCCCCGCCGATCGCAGGTACACCGCCCAGGTCAGCAGCAGGCAAAACGCGTAGTAACCCAGGAACGCCAGATAGGCGGCGTCCCCGCGCCCGGAATTCAGAAACGACTCGCGAAACGCGATGTTGACCAGCACCCCGCCCAACGCGCCGACCGCTCCCGCGATCCCCATCAACGCCCCCGAAGCGCGCCGCGCGGCCGGTCCCGGACCGAGCCTGGCCGCGAAAATCGCGGGGATCATCTTGTACGCCGAGCCGTTGCCCAAACCGCTGAAGACGAACAGCAGCACGAATCCGGTCAGGAACAGAGCGAGCGATTCCTGCCGCGAGGCGAGGTAGACCACGAACGCGGCGCCGGCCATCGCGACGAAATTCCAGAACGTCACCCGCGCCCCGCCCCACCGGTCGGCGAGCAATCCGCCGACCGGACGCACCAGCGACCCGAGCAGCGGTCCGAGAAAGGTCAGACAGGCGGCCTTGACCGGCGTCGCGAACTCGGCGTGGAACTGCACCTGCAATACCTGCCCGAAGGCGAAACCGAATCCGATGAACGACCCGAACGTGCCGATATACAGCAGCGACATCACCCACGTGTGCGGATCCCGGGTCACCTCCCGCATCGCGCCCTTGTCGTTGCGCAAGGACGGGAGGTTGTCCATGTACCGCGCGGAGAGCACCGCGGCGAGCACGATCAGCGGGATGTACACCGCGAGCAGCAGCCGAGGATGCTCGGCGCCGGCCGTGGCCAGCACGGCCAGCCCGACCAGTTGCACGGCGGGCACTCCGAGGTTGCCGCCACCGGCGTTGACCCCCAGTGCCCACCCCTTCAACCGCTGCGGGTAGAACGCGTTGATATTGGCCATCGACGAGGCGAAGTTGCCGCCCCCGACGCCGGCCACCGCCGAGACCAAAAGCAGCGTGCGATACGAGACACCGGGCTCCAGAACGATCGCGATGGAAATCGTCGGCGCCAGCAACAACAGCGCGCTCGCCACGGTCCAGTTCCGCCCGCCGAAACGAGCGACGGCGAAGGTGTAGGGAATCCGCATCGCCGCGCCGACGAGCGTCGGTACGGCGGTCAGCGTGAACTTCCGCGCGGGGTCGAACCCGTACTCGGGCCCGAGGAAGAGCACGATGACCGACCACAAACTCCATACGGAGAAGCCGATATGCTCCGACAGCACCGAGAACACCAGGTTGCGCCGGGCGATTCGAGCGCCCACCCGATCCCAGAACGCCTCGTCCTCGGGCCGCCAGTCGTCGAGCGGCCGATCGCTCCGGGCCGGTGCGCTCACGGTTGTCGTCGTTGTCGTCACGGGAACCTACCTGTCCGGAAGGGCATAAGAACCGACGTCCCGTGACGGTAGAAACCCCAGGTTTCCGCACAGCGCGCCCGCCGCCTCAACGACGCTACATCTCGCTCAACACCCCGATGCCGGACTGTGAGAATCCGTCGAGCGAGTGTCGCGGATCGGCCGGCGCCCGCGGCCCGCGCCCGCCTACCTGACACTCACCCGACTACTTGACGGCCACTCGGCCGGTTTCGGGAGAGAGTGGGACGCGCACCGGCCGCCCGAGATCAGGAGTCACCCGTGACCGCGACCAACGCCCCCTCCCCCTCCCCCGAGCACGACCCGGAGTTCGCCGTCGCGGTCAAGGCCCTGAACACGCACCTGTCCGGCGCCGCGCTCACCCCCGAGGACCCCGGCTACGACACCGAACGCACCGGATTCCAGACGGCCTTCCGACAGCGACCGGCGCTGATCGTGGCCGCCACCCGCGCCGAGGACGTGCGGCTCGCCGTCGAATTCGCCCGCACACACGCGCTGCGCGTGTCGGTCCAGGCCACCGGACACGCGCCCGCCGACGCCGCGCCCGGGGGCCTGTTGATCTCCACCCGCCGGATGGCCGAGGTACGCGTCGACCCGACCGCCCGGACCGCGTGGGCCCAGGCCGGCGCCCGCTGGGAGGCCGTGGTGGCCGCGAGCACCCCGCACGGGCTTGCCCCGCTCAACGGCTCGGCGCCGCACGTCGGCGTGGTCGCCTACACCCTCGGCGGCGGCCTGAGCCTGCTCGCCCGGGAGTACGGCTACGCGGCCGACCACGTCCGCGCCATCGACGTCGTCACCGCCGACGCCACGCTGCGCCACGTCACCGCCGAGAGCGACCCGGACCTGTTCTGGGCGCTGCGCGGCGGGCGGGACAACTTCGGCATCGTCACCTCGATCGAGGTCGACCTGGTGCCGGTGGCGCGGGTGTACGGGGGCTCGCTGATCTTCGACGCCGACCTGGTCGAGGCGGCGACCGCGGCGTATCTGGCCTGGACCGCGACCGTCCCGGAGGAGTTGACCTCCTCGCTCCTGTTCATCGGCCTGCCCGACATCGAGCAGGTGCCGCCGCCGCTGCGGGGCCGGCACACCGCGGCGATCAAGATCGTGTACAGCGGCGACGCCGCCGCCGGGGAGCGCCTGGTGGCCCCCCTGCGGGCGATCGGCCCGCGCCTGGTGGACAACCTGGCCGATCTGCCGTACGCCGACTCGCACACGATCCACGCCGACCCGACCTACCCGCACGCCTACCTCGGCGACAACGTCCTGGTCCGCGACCTGGACGCCGCCGTGGTGGGCGAGGTGTACGCACTGACCGGTCCGAACGCGCCGATGATGGTCGTGCACGAGGTGCGCCACCTCGGCGGCGCGCTGTCCCGGCAGCCCTCGGTACCCAACGCGGTCGGCGGGCGCGACGCGGGCTACATCGTGCGCGTGGTGGCGATGGTCGAGGGCCCGGGGCCGGACGCCGCGCGCGCGTTGCTGGCCGACGTGCACGCCGTGCTCGACCCGCTGTCCGTCGGGCGCAACCTCAACTTCGTCTACGGCGACGGCGTCCCCAGCGACCCGGACAAGGTCGCGTCGATGTACGACCCGCGGAGTTGGACCCGACTGCGCGAACTCAAGGCGGCGCACGACCCGGGCAACCTCTTCACCGGCAACCACAACATCGCGCCCGCCGACGCGTCGTGACACCGAGCCGCCGGGCGAGGGTGCGGCGTCGCGCCCTCGCCCGGCGGCGATTCAGGAACGGGCCCGCACCCGCCAGGTCGGCAGCGCCGCCGGGGTCCCGTCCGGCGTGGTCGGCTCGTCCAGGCACTCGCCCGTGCGCAGGTCGAACGCCTGCTGGTACATCGGCGACGTGACGATCGGCACCTCGCCGCGCCGACCCACGATGCCGCGCGACATGACGTAGGCGCCGCTGAACGGGTCGCGGTTGCCCAGCGCGTACAACTCGCCCGCGCGCGTACGGAAGACGGCGACCTGCTCGCCCTCGATCAGCGCCGCCACGCCCCGCCCCGGAGTCAACCGGTCGTACGGGCAGATCGTGACCCACCCGGTCCCGGCGGCGATCTCGACCGTGGTCCCGGTCGTACCCGTCACCCGCGCACCTCCCCCGTCTCGAACACCACGGATCCGCCCCACTCCCGCCCGGCCGCTCATCGCCCGCGCACCTCCAACCTCTCGAACAACACCGGCTTGATCTGCTCGCGCTCCGCGGTGAACCGCACGGTCGGGTCCGGCACGCCCGGCGCGTTGGCGAACGACACGAAGCGGCGCACCCGTTCCGGGTCGGCCAGCGTCGCGGCCCATTCGTCCTCGTACGTCTCCACGTGCCGGCCCATCAACTCGTCCAGGTCGGCGCAGATCCCCAGCGCGTCGTCCATGACCACCGCGCGGACGTGGTCGAGGCCGCCCTCGATCCGGGTCAGCCACGACGCGGTGCGCTCCAGGCGCTCGGCGGTGCGGATGTAGAACATCAGGAAGCGGTCGATGGTGCGGATCAGCGTGTCGTGGTCGAGGTCGCTCGCGAGCAGTTCGGCGTGGCGCGGGGTGGTGCCGCCGTTGCCGCCGACGTACAGGTTCCAGCCCTCGGCGGTGGCGATCACCCCGAAGTCCTTGCTCCGCGCCTCCGCGCACTCCCGGGTGCAGCCGCTCACCGCGGACTTGAGCTTGTGCGGCGAGCGCAGGCCCCGGTAGCGCAGTTCCAACTCGATCGCGAGCGCCACCGAGTCCTGCACGCCGTAGCGGCACCAGGTCTGCCCCACACACGACTTCACCGTGCGCAACGCCTTGCCGTACGCGTGGCCCGACTCGAATCCGGCCGCCACCAGCCGCTGCCAGATGCTCGGGAGCTGGTCGACGGTGGCGCCGAACATGTCGATGCGCTGACCGCCGGTGATCTTGGTGTAAAGACCGAAATCCCGGGCGATCTCACCGATCGTGATCAGCCCCTCGGGGGTGACCTCGCCGCCGGGGATGCGCGGCACCACCGAATAGGAGCCGTTGCGCTGGAGGTTGG
Source organism: Embleya sp. NPDC056575 (assembly GCF_042793325.1). Taxonomy (NCBI): domain Bacteria; kingdom Bacillati; phylum Actinomycetota; class Actinomycetes; order Kitasatosporales; family Streptomycetaceae; genus Embleya; species Embleya sp. NPDC056575. Next base: position 57,001 of record NZ_JBHTVA010000027.1, on the reverse strand, counting down.
CCAGGAAGTGGTCGTTGGTGTCCTGCAGCGCGGCCTGTTCGCCGTCCAGGATGTGCCCGCCGGACAGGCTCGCCAGGATCGAGCCGACGGCGGGTTTGCAGATCTCGCAGCCGTCCGCGTCGGGCCCCTCGGCGCTGCCGTGTTCGTCGATCAGCCGGGCGAAGCCGCCGATCCCCTTGACCCGGACGATCTCGTACAACTCGGCCCGGGTGTAGCGGGCGAAGTGCTCGCACAACCCGCGCCGGGTCTCGATGCCGGCCGCCGCCAGTTCCTCCGTGACGATCGTACCGATCAGTTTCACACAACCGCCGCAGCCGGTACCGGCCTTGGTGCACCGTTTGACGCCGGGTACGTCGACCACGTCGTGCTCGGTGACCGCGGCTCGGATGGTGCCCTTGGCGACGCCGTGGCAGGAGCAGACCACGGCCGTGTCGGGCAGCGCGAGTGGCACCCGCGGGCCGGCGGCGGCGGGCAGTACCAGCTGTTCGGGCGGGACCGGGAGCGGGCTGCCGGTGAGCGGGCGCAGCCGGGCGTACGCGTCGGCGTCGCCGACCAGGACGCCGCCGAGCAGCCGGCCGTCGGCGCCGATCACCAGCTTCTTGTAGACGCCGGCGAGCGGATCCGAGTACAGCACCTCCACGCAGTCCTCGGCGACCCCGTGCGCGTCGCCGAAGCCGGCCACGTCCACACCGAGCAGCTTGAGGCTGGTGGACAGGTCGGCGCCGGTGAACGTGCGGTCCGGGTCGGACGGGCCGGCGACGAGTTGCCGGGCGGCCACCTCGGCCATCGCATAGCCCGGCGCGACCAGGCCGTACACCCGCCCGTCGACGGCCAGCGCGCATTCCCCGATGGCCAGCACGTGCGGGTCGTCGGTGCGACAGTACTCGTCCACCACGATCCCGCCGCGTTCGCCGACCGCCAGCCCGGCCGCGCGGGCGAGCTGGTCGCGGGGGCGCACCCCGGCGGAGAAGACCACCAGGTCGGTGGCCAGTTCGGTGCCGTCGGACAGCACCATGCCGGCCACCCGACCCCCTCGGTCCACGATCGTTCGGGTGCCGGCGCCGGTGTGTACCGTCACGCCCAGGTCCTGGATCTTGCGGCGCAACACCCGGCCGCCGCCGTCGTCGATCTGCAACGCCATCAGGCGCGGCGCGAACTCCACCACGTGGGTGTCCAGGCCCATCGCGGTCAGCGCCCCGGCGGCCTCCAGGCCGAGCAGCCCGCCGCCGACCACCACGCCGATCCGGGCCCGCTCGGCGGCGGCCTTGATCGCCTCCAGGTCCTCGATGGTGCGGTAGACGAAGCAGCCGGGGGTGTCGTGTCCGGGCACGGGCGGTACGAACGGGTAGGAGCCGGTGGCCAGGACGAGCGTGTCGTAGCCGACGGTGTGGCCTGCCCCGGTGGTCACCGTGCGGGCGGCGCGGTCGATCGTCTCGACCGGGTCGCCGAGCCGGATGTCGATTCCGTGCTCGGCGGCGAACCCCTCGCCGCACAGGGACAACTCCTCGGCCGTGGTGCCGGAGAACCACGAGGTCAGGTGCACCCGGTCGTAGGCGCGCCTGGGTTCCTCGGCCAACACCGTGATGCGCAGCCCCGGCGGTCGCGGCTCGGCCTCGGTCAGCGCTTCGAGGAAGCGCTGACCGACCATGCCGTGGCCGACCAGGACCACGTGCGTCTGTTGGGCGTCGGTCACGGATGGACTCCTTCGAGGCGGGGCGGGCGACTGCTGCTCACCGAAGCGTCCCGAGTCGCTGTTACGGGTCCTGGTCCCCGATGTTGCGCGAGCGGTACGGCCGGCTCACCCGGGGCGCCGGCGACGGTGAGAAGCCCGACACGATCGGGTGCCATTCGGGCACGCGGCCTTACCCCGGGGTGATCGCCCGGCAATACGTCCGTAACACCGGTCCGTCAACCTCACGACATGGTTACTCGTACAGGTGCGGCCGAACCCCTCGTCGGGCTCACGGTCGCGGTCACGGCGGCCCGGCGGCGCGACGAACTCGTCGCGCTCCTGGAGCGCCGGGGCGCGAAGGTCGTGGGCACGCCGACGATGAGCATCGTGCCGCTGCGGGAGGACCGGGAGCTGCGCCGGGCGACCGAGCGCTGCCTGGTCGAACCGCTGGACTACGTGGTGGCCACCACCGGGGTCGGTTGGCGTGGGTGGATGAACGCGGCGGAGGGGTGGGGGCGTTCCGGCGAGGTGCGGCGGGTGTGCGCGGCGGCGACGGTGATCAGCCGTGGGCCCAAGGCCACCGGCGCGGTGCGCGCGTCCGGGCTGCGTGAGATGTACTCGCCGGGTTCGGAGGCCAACGACGAGCTGCTGCACTGGTTGTTGGCGCGCGATCTGCGCGGGCGGCGGATCGCGGTGCAGGAACACGGCGCGCCGCTGGAGGGCTTCGCGACGGCGCTGCGCGAGCGCGGCGCCGAGGTGATCGAGTTGCCGGTGTATCGGTGGGGGCCGCCGGAGGATCCGGCGGCCGTGCGGCGCCTGGTGGAGCAGGTGGTCCGGGGCGAGGTGCACGCGATGACGTTCACCAGTGCGCCGGCGATCGACGCGTTTTTGGCCGCGGCGGGCGAATCGGGTCGGCGCGAGCAGGTGCTGGCCGCGCTGCGCGCCGACGTGTTGCCGGTGTGCATCGGGGCGATCTGCGCGAAGCCGCTGTCGGAGGAGGGTGTGCCGGCGTTGTGGCCGGAGCGCGGACGGCTGGGGTCGATGGTGCGCACGGTCACCGAGACGCTGCCGGCGCGGGTGCGGCGCGAACTGGACACCGGGACGGACCGGCTGGTGCTACAGGGCAACGCGGTGCTGGTCCGGGGCGGGGTGATCGCGCTGTCGCCGGTGCCGGCCGCGGTGTTGCGGGCGCTGGCGGAAAAGCCGGGATGGGTGCTCAGCCGCGCCGAACTGCTGCGCCGCGTCTGGCAGGGCGCGAGCGCGGACGAACACGCGGTCGAGGCCGCGGTGGCCCGGCTGCGGAGCGCCCTGGGGCCGCACAAGGGGCTGGTCAAGACGGTGACGAAGCGGGGATATCGGTTGGCCGTGCCGGTGTGATGAGCGGCGGGCCGGCGCGCCGCGGGGGGCGCTTTTCGGCCATCGACGGGAGTGGGCGCAGTCGTCGACGACACGCCGCGTTCCCTCGGACGGCCCGGCGACGATCGGCACGAGAGCCGCCTGCCGTGGCCGCCGGGACAGCCGTCGGCATCGGCCGGATCCGGCCGAAGGGTGGAAGGCCCCTATCCGGAGCGCCGCGTGTTCATACGATCATTCGAACGAGATGGACGACGACGGGCTTGGGGGCACGGCGGTGCGGGTCGAGGATTTGTTGGGCATGCCCGAGCTGCGACTGGCCCTGCTGGCGGGTACGGGACGGCTCGGCCGCGAGGTGCGGCGCGTGTCGGCGTACGATCCCACCGCCCCGGGCCGGGGTCTGGCCGGCGGCGAACTCGTGGTGGCCGGCGAAGTGCCCGCGTCCCCCGCCGAGTCCGCACACCTCGTCCGCGCCCTCGCCACGAACGGCGCGGCGGCCCTGGTGCTCTCGCCCCGGCCGCCGGTGGCCGAGCCCGGTCCCGACGATGTGCCATATCCCCTGGTCGAGGCCTGTGTTCGGGCCGGCCTGCCGCTGTTCCTGGCGCCGCACTCGATCCCGGCGGTCCGCATCGCCGAGGTGGTCGCCCACCGCATGGCCCGAGAGTGCGATCCCACCACCGAACGCTCCCCCAGCCGCCGGACCCGCCTGCTCACGGCCCTGACCGACGGCGCCGACACCCAGGCCCTGCTCACGGCACTGGCCACCGAACTCGACGCCCGCTGCCACGTGATCACCCCGGCGGGCCGCCTCCTGGCAACCGCGACCCCCACATCGGCGGGGACGGCGGGCCGGAGCGGATCGGCCGACGCGGGGGCGCGTGGGACGACGGGTTCGCGCGACGTCGTGGAGCCGGGCGGAGCCGGTGCGGCGGTGGGGGTGTGCGTGGCGGGTCGCTCCGGCGCGGTTGCCCGGTCAAAGGGGGCGGCGTTCGGTGCGGGCCCGCCGGGTGGCCGTTGTCTCGACACGTCCGGATGCGGGGAGGTGGCTCGGGTTATGGCTCGGGGTGATGGTGGGTCGCCGACTCTGGTGGGTGGGGACACCGTGTTCGCCGTGGGGCGCGGGGCCGGTCTGCTCGGGTACCTGGTTTGCGGCGGGGATCGCCGTACCGATGAGGCCCTGGCGCACGTGGCCGACCTGTTCGTGCTCGGCGACGCGCGGCGCGCCGAGCGGGCGGCCGTGGAGCGGGCCCACGCGTGGGAGTTGGTCGACCTCGTCGAGTCGGATGCGGCCCCGGACACGATTCGGGCCCGCCTGGGTGCGGCCGGCCTCCCGCCCGATGCGGCGCCGATCGTCTGCTCGGCCGCGGGCCACGGCGCCGACGCGGCGACCGCACGCCTGGTCGTCGACCTGATCGAGCACGCACTGGACGAGGAGCCGACCGCACGGTGGGTAGTGGCCGTCGGCAAGGCCGAGGTGGTCGTGTTCGCGGCGGCCGGCACCGGCCCCGGCGGCGCGACGCGCGTCGCTCGTGCGCTGGAGCGGGCGGCCGAGTGGTGGGAGCCGCTCCTCGGGGCCGAGCGCCTGGCGATCGGCATCGCCGGGACGTCACCCACATGGGGGACGGCACTGGCCGAGGCCAGGGGCGCGCGGGACCTCGCATGGACGCGCCCCGGCCGGCTCACCGTGGCCGAAGGCCCCGAGATCGACGCATACCCGGCACTGCTCACCGCGGTCCCCCCGCCCGTGCGCGCCGCGTTCGCGGAGCGGGTGCTGGGCGGGCTGCGGGCGTACGACGCGGAGCACGGCACCGACCTGATCGACACCCTGGCCGCGTTCCTGGCCGCCAACGGCGCCTGGCAGCGCTGCGCCGGGACACTCGGCGTACACGTCAGCGCACTGCACCAACGCATGGGCCGGGTACGGGATCTGACGGGCCGCGACCTGTTCTCCGCCCGGGACCGGGTGGACCTGCTCCTGGCCCTGGAAACCGACCCGGCCGGCTGACCCCGGGTTGAGCAACCGCGCCGACGGCTCGGCTACTTGGCGCCGCTGTCCTGGAGGTCGGCGAGCGACGCGGCCCAGCGGAAGTACTTGTTGCGGCCCAGGTCGCCGATGGTGGTGATCTTCAACGACGCCAGGTGCTCGGCGTGCGCGTCGGTGATCCCGGCCAGTCCGGCGACCGGCGCGGCCAGGACCTCGCTGAGCGTCTTGTTCTCGTAGGCCTTGTCGAGCAGCTTGTCGAGGTCGGCGGTCACGGGCATGAGTACTCCCTGGGGGTTCGTAGCGGCCGTTCGCCGCGATTCGCCCCTATGTTCCGTCGGAATTGTCATTGATTCCGACATTTGCCCGATCACGCGTGTCGCAGATCGAGCGCCTGATCGCGCGTCCGACCTCATGGCGCCACATGGCACGGTGGATCGGACAGCGGCCGGCGCGGCCTCCCGACCCGCGAGCCGATCGGCGCGACGCCGCGCGATCTCCCGCTGCCGACGCCACCGCTCCAACGGCGCCAGGGCCGCGAGGATCAGTACCGCGCACAGCAGCGGAATCGGCACCGGATGCGGTAACGGCCAGACGCCGCCGGACACTTCGGGTGCGGCCCACATGAGCTGTCCTCTCCGCTGCGTGCTTCGGACGTCAGGACCGACGGATCACGATGTCGCCCGAGAGCGTGCGGGCACGCACGTCGACCGTGTCGTCGGTCGGCGCCGGGCCGTCGACCGAGTCCAACGAGGTGTGCACCTTGCCGGCCATGGAGTTCAGGTCGAGCCAGGCGGCGGTACCCTCGCGGATCCCCACCTCCAGTTCGCCGGACGCGGTCTCCAGCCGGATCGCGCCGTGGACCACCTCGCCGATCCGGACGCTGCCGGACACGGTCTTGGCGCCGACGGTGGTCAACGCCCGGTCCACGGTGATGTCGCCGAGTGTGCTGTTCAGGCGCAGGTCGCCGCTGACCGCGCCGAGCGAGATGCCGCCGGCGGTGTTGCGGACCACCGCCGTGCCGTCGATCTTGCCGACCCGGATCTCGCCCGTCGCCGCGCTGATGTCGGTATGGCCCACCGAATGCGCCACCGAGACGTCACCGGAGGTGGAGTTCAGTCGCAGTGCGCCGGTGCGATCCAGTCGGATGTCGCCCGAGGCGACCGAGAGCCGGGTCTCGCCGACCCGCCCCTCCACGTGGATGTCCGCGGCGGCCGCCTGGCCCTCGATCCGGGAGCCCGTGGGCAACTCGATCGTCACGTCCACCGAGGCACTGCGCCCGAAGAACGAACGGGTCTTGTTCCTGGGCACGCGCACCGACAGTCGCCCCGAGGAGCAGGTGACCGAGGTCTGCTCGGCGGCCTGCACGGACGCGGTGTGCGACGGGTCGGTGGGGCGTACCTCGACGACCGTGTCGACGCGGTCGCTCGCGCTGATCCGAAGGCTGCCCACGACCAGGTCGACGGCAGCGAAGATCGGCTTGGGAGTATCGAAAGTAGGCATGAAATCCCGTCCTGGGAATCGAAGGGTCGTACTCCGTGGGGGCGTACTCGGTCGCACACACGCCGCCCGCGAGGCACGCGCGCGGCGCGGGCCGATCGGGCGCGTCTCGCGGCAGGCGCCGTCGGGTGCCACCCGCCGGCGTTTCCCGGGGTCGCCGGCCGCACATCGGGTCACCGCACCCAGCCGGTGTACCGCTGCCTGCTGCGTGACGTGCCGCGCCGTTCGCGCCCGCGCTCCTCGGCGGGATCGAGCGCGGCGGTCACCGTTCGGGCCAGCCAGGCGTTGACGGACAGGCCCGCCCGACCGGCGGCCTGTTCGATCCGAGGCTTGATGTGCTCGGCGAGCCGCAGCGTGATCCGCGCCGTACCGCCCTCCTCGGGCTCCGGCGCGGACGCGGCCGGCGGCCGCCCGGGGCGCTCGTCCGGCTCGTCGTCGAAGGCACCGCGGCCGGCCTCCTCGAACGAGCGGGCGACCGCCGGCGACACCACGAAGTCCGGGTCGAGCCCCCGCAATCGCATGTCGACCGACCCCGGCGCCAAGTCGCGGCTGATCTCGTCGGCGGCGGCGGACAGCGCACTCAGCAGCGCGAGCCTGGTCGCCGATTCGAGCGGCCCGATCAGCCGCTCGGCAAGCGCCCGCGCCTCCGCGCCGTTCGCCTCGGCGGCAACCGCCAGTTCACGGCAGAGCTTGTCGACATACGGCGTGAGGTCCATGACGTCATCATGACGCCATAATGACGTCATGGCAAGCCGACCACGCCACAACTTGACGTCACCTGACGTCACCAAAGGGCTCGGCGGCAACGCCGCCCGCACACCTCCTCGCTCCGCCACAGCCGACACCACGATCCCGACGCCGCAACCCCGACGCCGAACACCGGGCGAACGCCACCGAGCCGAGTCGTCACGCCCAGGAGCCGGACCGACGGGCAACGCCCGAGCAGAACCGGGTCGACGACCCGAACGCCCGGTCCACGTCGGCCGCGACGCCGCCGACACCTCGGGCACACACGCCGGGTCGGCACGTCGGCACAAGACGGGCCACGAAGGCGCCCGCCGCCGGGACAAGACAGGCCGCGACACCGCCAACTCCCACCGGGCCGCCGCCGACACCAAAGCGGCGATCAAGCCCCAACGGAACCGCACCAACGCGGCGCCACCGCAACCCCGGCGCGCTGAAACCCGACCTCACACCCCCGGCACCCCACTCGCCCACCCACGCCCCGACGCCCCGCCCAGCTCAACAGGCGGCCCCGCCAGAAAACGGCTGCCGGCAGCTCCTCGCCGAGTACCGCCACCACCGGCGAGCCAACCGCGCCGAGCCCCCGTCACCCGCGCACCCTCACCGAATTCCGCGCCCACCGCCCGGGCAGCCATACCGAGGCACCCCGCGACCACCGCCCGGCCACCCCACAACTCCCGCGTACAACACCCCCCGACCTCACGCCCCGGCACCCGACCCACTGACCCACGACCCCGGTCCCCGACCGACTCACCGGCAACTCCCGCCGGCGGCAACCCACTCGACCGCACACCCCCGGCGCCCCGCCCCGCTCACCCCGTGCCTCTCCCCCGCCCCACGCAACCCACCGCGCGCACCGGTCCCACCCCGCGAGCATCCGGCAACAAGCGGCAGCCGCCCCGGTGTCGGCGCGCCTTAGACTTCGGGCCGTGAGTGAGAACGAGCTTGGTGGCTTCCTCCGCGACCGTCGCGCGACGGTCACACCCGCCGAAGTCGGGCTGCCCGACGGGCCCCGGCGCCGTGGGCCGGGGTTGCGACGGTCCGAGTTGGCGGGCCTGGCGGGGGTCAGCGTGGAATACCTGGCGCGGTTGGAGCAGGGGCGCGACCGACGCCCCTCCGGCCAGGTGCTGGCCGCGCTCGCCGACGCGCTCCGGTTGACCTCGGAGGAGCGGGTCCACGTGCGCCTGCTCGCCCGGGCCGCCACCGGCAACGCGTTCTCGTACGCGGCGGTCGAGCCGCCCACACGCACGATCCGGCCCACCGTTCGCGCCCTGCTCGACCGGCTCGAACCGGCCCCCGCGCTGCTGATCGACCGGCTCGGCGACGTCCTGGCGTTCACCAACGGCTACGAGCGCCTGGCCCGCCCCCTCGGCATCCTCGACCCGGACCAACCCAACCTGGCACGCTACGTGTTCACCGATCCCCGGGCCCGCGCGGCCTATCCCGACTGGGAGCGGATAGCCGACGAACACGCCGCGATCCTGCGCACGGCCGCCTCGTTCGCCGATCCCTACGTCCAGGACTTCCTGGACGGCCTCGCGATCACCGCCGGCACCGTGTTCAGCCGCCGACTGGCCGCACCGGCCACCCCGCCGCGCCGGGTCGGCGTGGAGCGGCTGGCCCACCCGGAGGCGGGCGAACTGCGCCTGGAACGCGAGATCCTGGACCTCGCCGACGTCGACCAGACGCTGGTCGTCTACCTCCCGTGCGACGAACCCACCTCCGCCGCGCTCGACCACCTCACCGGCCGCCACCCGGGCGCGCTGCGCGCGGTCTGACCGCCGCCGCCTTCCCCACCGGGCCCCGGGGAGAGAGGCGACTCGACTGTCAGGTACCCGACTTGCGGCCGTACACGTACACCTCGTCGCCGGTGTGCAGCAGGTCCCAGTAGGCCTTCGCGTCCGCCGGCCGCATGTTGACGCAGCCGTGCGAGCCGGGCGGCGAGGTGACCGAGCCGTCGATCGCGTGGAAGGCGATGCCGCCGTCGAAGAACTGGCTGTACGGCATCGCCACGTCGTAGAGCGTCGACCAGTGGTTCAGCGCCCGGTAGTAGACCTTGTGCAACCCGGTGCGGGTGGCGAAGTCGGCCCGCCCCGAACGAATCTGCACCGGCCCGTACACCCGCTTCGCACCGTCCTGGATCCAGCTGACCTGCCGGCTCAGGTCCACACACGCGATCCGCCCGACATCGGTCGGACACCCGCCCTCCCCGCCGGCGGACCGCCGCTGGAGCGCCGCGTAGGTGACCGGACCGGCGTAACCGGCCGCCGGGCGAATGCCGTTGTCGGCCTGGTACGTCCGGATGGCACGGCAGTCGGCCTCGGACTCCCGTCCGTCCACCGGCAGTCCGAGCGCCGCCTCCACCTGCCGCTGATACGGCCCGGTCCGCGAGGTACACGCCGTAGCCGCCGCACTCGTCGGCGCCGCGACCACCACCCCCAGCGGCACCACGACCCCGGCCGCGACCACCACCGTCCCCACCCGCCGACACACCCGCCCGAGCACACCCATCGCCGCCCCCTTCGCAGTCGATTCCGCTCGCCCGCACCGCCGTTCGACCCACGGGCGCTCCGGTCACCGGCAGGTACACGACCTGCCACACTCCGTCAATCCTGCCCGCGCCCGACGGTGCCGCACACCCACCAACGGGTCCTTTCACCACGACCCGACAGGACCGCGCCCCTCGACGACCCCGACCCGAGGCCCGAACTCTCCTACGTCACCGTCGACTTCGTCGGCACCAGCAGCACCGCGACCACCGCGGCGACCAGCAACAATCCACCCGCCGCACCGAGCGACACCGCGTAGCCGTGGGCGAGTTCCCGCTTCGACGCGCCCTCGTCGGGCCCGGTCACCGACGCGGCCAGGGTGACCAGTGCGGCCAGCCCGATCGAACCGCCGATCTGGCGCGAGCTGTTGATCAACCCGCCCGCCATGCCCGCCTCGTGCGCGGCCACGCCGGAGGTGGCGGCGGTCCCCAGCGGTACGAAGCACAGGCCCGCGCCGATGCTCGCCACCAGCGACGGCCCCAGGATCGAGCGCAGGAACGTACCGTCGGCATCGAAGGCCAACCCGAACCAGCCGAAGCCGACGCCCACCAGCACCCCGCCCAGCGCGAGCAACCGCCCGAGCCCGACCCGGGTCACCACCTTGGTGGCCAGCACCGAGCCGATCAACACCCCGAGCGAGAAGGGCAGGAACGCCACCCCGGCGGCGGCCGGACCGTAGCCGAGCACCTGCTGGAGATACAGCGAGGTGAAGTAGAACGCGGCGAACTGCCCCGAGAACAACAACATCATGAACAGGTTCGCCCCGACCACCGGCCGACGCCGCAACAGTCCCATCCGCAACAGCGGTGTGGCGACCCGCAGTTCGACCAGGACGAAGGCAACAAGCAACAGCGCCGCGGCCGTGAGCGTACCGATCGTGACCGTCGAGCCCCAGCCCCGCCGTTCGGCCCGCACCACACCCAGGACCAGCGTGGTCGCCCCGGCGGTGACCAGCAGCGCCCCCACCGGATCGAGCCCGCCGCCGGCGCCCCGCGCGGGCCGGTCGCCGGGCAGTCGCCGGGCGGCGAGCAGCGCGAAGGCCACGATCGGCACGTTGATCAACATCACCGCCTGCCATCCCGCCGACTCGGTCAGCAGTCCGCCGATCAGCACCCCGCACGCGCCCCCGGCCGCCGCCGTCGCACCCCACAGGCCGAGCGCCCGTGAGCGGGCCGGCCCGGCCGGGAAGGTCACCGTGATCAGCGCGAACGCCACCGGCGCGAGCGCCGCGGCCCCGACCCCCTGTACCGCACGGGCCGCGATCAGCGCCCCGGGCGAGGAGGCGAAGCCGCCCGCCAGCCCGGCCAGGCCGAACACGGTCAGGCCGCCGATCAGCGTGCGCCGCCGACCCGCCAGGTCGCCGACGCGCCCGCCGAGCATCAATAACCCGCCGAAGCTCAGCGCGTACGCGTTGACCACCCACGGCAGCCCGTCGACGCCGAAGCCCAGGTCGTCACGGATGTCCGGCAGCGCGACATTGACCACCGACATGTCCAACGCGACGGTGAACTGCACGGTCAACACGACCAGCAACAACAACCGAGTACTCGGCTGCCCCCGCCCCACCCCACCCGAAGCAGCGATCGCCCCGGTCACCGTCCCACCCCTCGCCCCGGTCATCCCCGCACCCCGACCCCGTCGGCGCGCGGCTCCCGGCCCACCGCGTCCCCGGTCATCCGGCACTCCCCGACCTCGATCCGGCCACCGCCTTCGGCCGATCGCACCGCGGATTCGAACAGGTCGACATACGTCATCGAAACTCCTCGCCACAGGGAAAAGCACGCCGGGAACACACCGGCGGCACGTTGACGTACTCTGTACGTGAACAGGCCCCAGTCGAACACGTACGCCGTACGTACGTCAAGGAGGAGCAGCATGCCCGCGCCCCGAAAGTTCAGCCGCGAACAACTGCGCACCGCGGCCCTGGCCCTGGTCGACACGCACGGCCTGGCCGCGCTGACCATGCGCAGCCTCGCGGCGGCGCTCGGCACCGGGGCGATGACGATCTACAACTACGTGGACGGGCGCGAGGGCCTGGAGGGACTGCTCGTCGAGGCCGTCCTGGCGGACGCGCTCCCCGCGACCGAACCCGGCGCCGAGGCGGACGATTGGCACGCCGAGGTCCGCCGGCTGGCCGAGGCGAACTGGCGCGCCGTCCGCGCCCACCCGGATGTGATCCCGCTGATCCTCACCCGCCGGATCACCGACGAGGCGACCCTCGTACACGGCGAGGCCCTGCTGCGCGCCCTGGCCCGGAGCGGTCGCCGAGGAGTCGAACTGCTGTACGCCTTCCGTACCGTGACCGGCTTCGTCACCGGCTTCGCCCAGGCCGAACTCGCCGGCCCGCTCTCCATCGCCCCCGACGAGGACGTGCGGTCCATCACCGACCGGGCCCGAGCGTTGCCCGCCGACCGTTTCCCGTACCTGATCGAGATCGCCGGCGCGGCGGCCGAAAGCTCACCGTCCGACGAGTTCCGGGCGGGCCTGGACCTGCTGCTCGCCGGTCTGGAACAGCGCCCGGCCGGAGCGGACACCGGCCGCCTCGACCCCGGCTCCGTATAGGGCGCGTCTTCGAACCTCGCCGAATACGCGCCGAAATCGCCGGGAATGACCCCGGTGGCTCGCTCGTTGTACGGAGCAGTCGGTGAGCGGGTGTCCCCGGGCCCAACCATTGCCGCCGCGAGTTACCGTTCGGCTGGAATCGCGGTGTGCCACCCGCCGAGAGGTGATCCCGTTCACCGACCCGAAGACGACGGCGTCGCCCCCTCCCCCCGAGGGCGGCGCCGTCCCTCGTCTTCCCGGCCCCGCGCAACCGGCCGGCCGGGCCGATCCCCCGATATCGCGACAATCCGCGCTGCAACCGTCCCGCGCCCGAGATCGTCCGTCTTCCCGAAGGCCACCGGCGCAATGATCCGCGACCGGTACATGTACGGTCCGTTCCGGCCGCCCGATACGGTGTCGAGCCAGTCTGCGGCAACGCGGCGTCGGTCCGACGACAGCACTCTCGGGGGTTGGTTTGAATTCCGTTCCGGAGCACGGCGGGCGCCGCCGGCGTACCACCGAGTCCGCGTCCCCCGACCCGGTCGTGCCCACGGATTCCGCGGTCGAGGGCGGCCCCGAGGCGGCCGGAGCCGACGACACCGGCGCCGGTGTGCCGCGCCCCCGACGCGCCGACGGCCGGGGCCGCGCCCGCTCCGCACGCAAGGCCAAGCCCACCGGCCACGGCAAGCCGCGCCGCTTCCGCAAGCTCAAGATCACCGCGATCGTCCTGGCGTTGTCGCTGGTCGCGATCGGGATCACCGGCTTCGTGATCTATCAGAAGCTGAACGGGAACATAAAGCACAGCAAGCTCAACACCAGCGATGTGGACGTGCCCAAGGAGGCCCCGGACGCGTTCGGGCGCACCCCGATGAACATCCTGATGATCGGTTCGGACGGCCGGGACGACCCGACCGACTGCAAACTCGGCGGCGCGTGCGACGGCGGACCGCCGCGCGCGGACGTACAGATGTTGCTGCACGTGTCCGCGGACCGGAGCAACGCGTCGGTGATCAGCATCCCGCGCGATACCCGGGTGCAGGTCCCGACCTGCACCGACCCGAAGACCAAGCAGCGGTTCAACCCGATCAACACCACGATCAACGAGTCGCTGGGCCGCGGCGGACCCGGCTGCGTGGTCGGGACCTGGCAGTCGCTCACCAAGATCCACATCGACCACTTCATGATGGTCACCTTCTCGGGCGTGGTCTCGATGGCCGACGCGGTCGGCGGGGTCGAGGTCTGCGTGCAGTCCAACATCCAGGACGAGCAGATCGAGTACGTCAACGGCGTGCGGCACGAGTACGGCTCGCACCTGAAGTTGACCGCCGGCAAGCACAACATCCAGGGCGAGGACGCGCTGAAGTGGCTGCGCACCCGGCACGCCTTCGAGGACGGCGGCGACGTCGGCCGCACCCACGCGCAGCACATGTACCTCAACTCGATGGTGCGCACGCTCAAGTCGAACAGCACGATCACCAACCCGATCAAGCTGTTCAAGGTCGCCGAGGCGGCGACCAAGGCGCTGACCGTGGACGACGGCCTCAACGGGATCCCCAAGCTGACCTCGCTCGCGAACACGCTGAACAAGGTGAACACCAACCGGATCACCATGACGACGATGCCGCACGCGCCGGACCCGCAGGCGCCGAACGAGCACCTGATCCCGGCCGCGTCCGCGGAAACCCTGTTCAAGATGGTGCGTTCCGACGTGGCCTTCGACAAGAACGGCCCGCCGCCCGGTACCGAGACCAACCCGCCGACCACGCCCGACGCACCACCCGTCCCGGCCCTGGACAAGGCCGCGGTCCAGGTCACGGTGGTCAACGGCACGACCAGGACGAGCCTGCCGGGCCTGGTCACCGACCGGCTGATCGCCCAGGGCTTCACCAAGGCCGTCCGGGACTCGACCCCGCTCAAGCGGCAGACCACCACGGTGATCCACCCGGCCGCCGCCAAGGACCAGGCCCAGGCCGTCGCGGACTCGCTCGGCCTGCCGGCGAGCGCCCTGTCCGCGCAGCCGAACGCGACGCACATCACGGTCCAGATCGGCACGGACTGGGGTTCGGAGGCGACCTTCAAGGGCGGCAAGGGCAGTACGACCTCCGCGCCCCCGTCCACCCCGCCGCCTCCGCCGGCGGGCGAACTCCCCAAGGATTCGGCCGCGTTGAACGGCGCCGACGAGGGCGCGTGCATGAAGGTCTACACCGAGGCCAAGGACCGCAACGGAAAGCCGATCTACACCTGGTGATCCGGCGCCCCCGGTGACATGACGGGCCGGTGGCGAACCGCCGCCGGCCCGTTAGCCGTGTGGCCGCGCCCGGCCCCGACCCGCCGGCCCGATCACGCCTTTTCTTCGTTCACCATCCCGAACACGGCTGCAAATAAAGCCGGTTCGGGATGCTATGTACCGACGCCCTGTCGGCCTCCCGTCGAAATGACGGTAAGGTGTCTGTACCGAAGACATTCCGTACATCGGCTTCCTTGTCGACGCCGTCCTCGGTGGGCGACGACGCCGGCCGTGCCGGCGGGTCCGAAGGCGAGTGCATCGGCTGTCCGTGCAGCCCGCCTTGCGTCCGCCGACCAGCGCACAGCGCCATCACCCGGCGCGGGCCCGGCCGCCCGCGTCGAGCCCCGTGACCTCGCCGCCTCTTCGGCCCCGCGCGCCTTCGCGCGGCCGTGCGACGACACGGGCCCGGGTGCCCCGCCGCCCGACTCCGGTCCCACCGGACGACTCGAAACCAGGTGCGTACCCGATGACCAACCTCCCCCACCATCCCCCCACCGCCCCCGGCATGCCCACCGTCGCCCACGCCATGCGACCTGCCGTGGTGCGGATCGACGCGAACACGATGGTCGACAAGGCGATCGACCTCGTACACGCCGCCGACGCCGACCACGCGATCCTGCACGCCGAGGACGGCCGCTGCCTGGGCATCGTGCGTCGCGCGCAACTCGCGCCGTACCAGACCCGTTCCTGGTACACCGCACGTACGCCGATCCGGAACATCTCCCACGAACGCGGCCCCTTCGCCCGGCCCACGACACCCGCCGCCGAGGCACTGGCCACGATGCGCGCCCGCGGCCTGCGGGTATGGGCGGTGACCGACCCGGAGGGCCGAGCCGTCGGCGTACTGACCCCCGAGTCCCTGCGCGCCGTGCTCGCCGACACCGACCGCCCGATCGGCGCGGCCGCCTGACAACCGGGCAGCCGACGGCGGTTCGTTCGGTACGGCTCCCGCGCCGGCCGAACTCCCGCCCGCCGCACCGCGATCCGCCATCGATGCGCGCATCACCCCCCGGACCGCGCGCCTTCGCGAACTCCGAGCCCGATCCGATCCGATCCGATCCGACCCTAGACCCGCTCCGGGACGGTGATCGCCGGATAGTCCACGTAGCCGCGCGCACCGCCGCCGTACACATCCGCCACCGGCGGCGGGGCCGGCGCCAATCCCCGGGCGATCCGCTCCGGAAGGTCGGGGTTGGTGATGAACAACCGGCCGAACGCCACCACGTCGGCGAGGCCGTCGGCGATCAGTCGCTCGCCGGTGGCCGGGTCGACCGGGTTCGGGCCGTTGTGGTTCGCGATCAACATGCCGGACCAGCGCGGCCGCAGGTCGGCGAGCGCCGCGTACGCACCACGTTCGAGGACGTGCAGGTAGGCCAGGCCGATCGGGTCGAGCGTGTCGACGAGCGCCCGGTAGGTGCCGCGCGCGTCCGGCTCCACGAGCTGGTTCTCCGGGTTGTCCGGCGAGATCCGCAGCCCCACCCGGTCCGCGCCGATCTCCGCCACCACCGCCTCCACCACCTCGAACACGAAACGCAGCCGGTTCTCCCGCGAGCCGCCGTAGCGGTCGGTGCGCAGGTTGCTGTTCTCGGCCAGGAACTGCTGGAAGAGGTACCCGTTGGCGCCGTGGATCTCGACGCCGTCGAACCCGGCCTCGATCGCACGGCGTGCGGCGCGCGCGAACGCGGCTACCACCTCGGCGATCTCGGCGACGGTCAGCGCGCGCGGGACGACGTGCGGGAGCAGGCCGTCGCGGGTGTAGATGGACGCCTCGGTGATCCGCACCGCCGACGGCGCGGTGGGCGTCTCGCCGTCCAGGGTCACCGGATGGGTCATCCGGCCGACGTGCCACAGCTGGGCGAAGATCCGCCCGCCCGCGCCGTGCACGGCGGCGGTGACCTCGCGCCATCGGGCCACCTGTTCGTCCGTACGCAGTGCCGGAATGCCCGGTCCGGCCTTGCCGAGCGGGTGCACCGAGATGCCCTCGGTGATCAACAGCCCGGCGCCGGCGCGCTGTCGGTAGTAGGTGGCGGCGAAATCGCTCGGCACGCCGGTGACATCGTCGGCGCGGCCTCGGGTCATCGGGGCCATCGCGATCCGGTTGGGCAGATCGAGGCGGCCGTGGTGATAGGGGGCGAGCAGCGGGTTGGCGGTGCGGGTCGGAGAGGTCAACGCGGTATCCGTTCCTGAGGTCGTCGGGTGGGCCGGTGGTTGCGGTTTCGCGGACTCAGCGGTCCAGCGCGGTGACCTCGACCTCGATCAGCCAGTCGGGCCGAGCCAGCGAGGAGACCTCGACGAGGGTGTCCGCCGGGTACGGCAGGGACAGGAACTCCTCCCGCAGTTGGATCACCTCGTCCAGGTTCGCGGCCATGTTCCGGACGTAGATGCCGACCTTGACCACGTCGGCGAAGGTCACCCCCGCCTCCGCGAGCACCCGCTCCACATTCCGGAAGGCCTGCCGGCCCTGGGCGAGGAAGCCGCCCTCGACGGTGGCTCCGCTCTCGTCGAACCCGGCCTGCCCGGATACGAAGATCAGGCCGCCGGCGCGGATGGCCTGGGAGATCCGGTACGGCTCGTACCAGTCGGGGGTCGTCGCGATGCGCTCGATCCGGGCGCGGGTGGTGTCGGTGGCGGCGGGGGTGGTGGTGGCGGTCATCGTATGCTCCAGGGTCAAAAGAATCTGCATGCACATGCATGATTTGCTTGCGCATGCATAATCTGGCACTGCATGTAATCTGCTGTCAACAGCGAATCGGTCCGCGCTCGGCCCACCGAGGGCCGGACACGGGATCGACGGGGCCGGAGAAGGGACGGGGTCATGGACGCGAGGCTCTGGGAGCAGGTCGTCGTGCTGCACGCGCGCGTCGAGCACGACCTCGGCCGGACACTTCAGCGGCGACACGGCATCGGCCTGTCCGAGTACCGCGCGCTGTCCCGGCTCGCGGTGGCGCCCGACGGCGAGCTGCGCATGCAGGAGCTGGCCGACTCGATCGGGCTCAACCAGAGTTCGGTCAGCCGCCTCGCGGTCCGCCTGGAGACCGACGGCCTCACCCGACGCGACCTGTGTCCCAAGGACCGCCGAGGGGTGTACACGGTCATCACCGACGACGGCCGCGCCCGCCTGACCGAGGCCGCTCAAACGTACGCCCGGGCCCTGACCACAGCCCTGGAAAAGGCCGCCGGCGACCCACAACTGGCAGAGATCGCGACAGCCCTGGCAGCCGTCCCGACCCCGGTGGGCTGAGCACCCGGGTTCGCCCGCGGCCCCGCGGCTGCCGCCGGGCTCGGCTCAGTGGTCGATTCGGCGTCCGGCCAAAAATCGCCGCTGATCGGCGAGATAGCCGTCGACGAACAGGTCGCGCGGTGCGAAGACAGCGGTGAGGAAGGTCTTCGTCTCCGAACCCTCGATGTCCGCGTCGACCATCGAGTGCGCCGCGTCCGGGTAGTGACGTACCGTCAATTCGGCCCGCCCGGCGAGCAGTTTGCGATACTCCGCCTCGGTCTCGACCACGTCCACGTTCACGTCGTGGCCCGCGAGCATCAGCAACACCGGCACCCGCACTCCCGCCAGGTCCGCGCTCGCGTCGGCTCCGGCGTTCTTGCGCACGAAGTTCCACCG
Source organism: Embleya sp. NPDC056575 (assembly GCF_042793325.1). NCBI lineage: Bacteria > Bacillati > Actinomycetota > Actinomycetes > Kitasatosporales > Streptomycetaceae > Embleya > Embleya sp. NPDC056575. The sequence continues at coordinate 38,758 of NZ_JBHTVA010000027.1, read as the reverse complement.
GTCCGCCGACATGGTCGCCGCCGAGCCCAGCGCGGCGCGGTACTCCTGGTGCCCCGCACCCCGCTCGATCAGCCGCCGAGTCTCGTCGCTGCGCCGGACCTCGGTGTCGATCCGAGCCTGCGACGCGTGCTCCGCGCGCAACTCGGCGAGCAGGTTGAACCGGCCCTGCCGCAACCAGTTGATCGCCGGCGACACGGCGATCACGAACTTCACGTCGGGCGTGCGCGCCGCCACCTTCGGCAGCACCCAGCCCGCCTGACTGGCACCCCACAGGCCGACCCGCGCGTGATCCACGTCCGGCCGCGACCGGCTCCAGGCGATCGCCGCCTCGGTCTCCCGGGCCCGGTCCTCCATGCTCTGGTCGAGCCAGTTGCCCGGCGACCCGGACACGCCCGGCTTGTTCCAGGACAGCGTCGCGTAGCCGGCCCGCGCGTACGCCTCCATCTGCGGCCGATAGAAGCCGTCGTTGGTGGCGTTCCGCGCCCCGTCGCCGTGCACGAGGAGCACCAGGCCGTACGGTCCCCGCCCGCCCGTGGGCTTGGCCAGCACGCCGTCCAGCCGCTGCGCGCCGTCGTGGAACACGATCCGCTCCTCCCTCAGGTCGTAGGTGTTGGCCCGGTCCGCGTACACCACCGCGCCCAGTCCCACCGTGAGCAGCAGGGCGAGGATCGCCGCGCAGATGGTCAGCACCCGATGGCGTCGAACGAACCCGCGGATCCCCATGTCGTCATCTCCCTTCGAACAACGTCTGCGATATCGAATCTATCAAATCACAAACGCTCGTGACGCAAACGAACGTTTTCACATCTGCATATACTGGTCTCGGACGGCCCGGCCACAGCCCCACTCGCCCGTCGGGCGCCACCCACCGGCCCGGAGGCGGCAATGGACCAGGAACGGACACCACACCCACACGACGGCCCGAAGCTCCCCGACCCACCGGCGATCGGCCGCGGCCTGCCGGACGGCACGCGGCGGCGCGCGGCCGAGCTGTACTGGGAGGCGTTCGGTCGCAAGTTGGGCGCCGGCCTGGGCCCCGCCGAGGCCGGGATCGCGTTCCTCGCCGAACACCTGCACCCGGACCGCGCCGTGGTCGCGACCCGGGACGGCGAGCTGGTCGGCCTGGCCGGCTACGCCCACGGTGGCCGCGGCCTGACCGGCGGAACCGCGGGCGACGTGCTGCGTGCCTACGGCGGAATCCGCGCGCTGCCCCGGCTCGCCGTCCTGGCCCTGTTCGAACGTCGGCCCAAGCGTGGGGAGTTGGTGATGGACGGCATCTGCGTCGATGCCGCGCAGCGCGGCACGGGCGTCGGCGGCCTGCTCCTCGACGAGGTCGCCGCCGTGGCTCGCGAGCTCGGCTGTCGGCGGATCCGGCTCGATGTGATCGACGTGAACCCGCGGGCCCGGGCGCTCTACGAGCGGAACGGCTTCGTGGCGACCTCGACCCAGCGAACTCCCTTTCTGCGCGAGCTGATGGGCTTCGGCGCGGTGACCACGATGGTCCGCCGGGTCGAGCCCGCGCGTCCGGGCGGGCTCGGGTGAGTGCGAGGGCACGGGTGCGGCGCTCGTATGCTCGGGACATGCCAGGAACGCCGGACACGGGCCGCGTCGAAATCCCCACCCGCACCCTCGTACACGCGCTCGTACACGGCGACGGCAGCGTCGACACCGGGGAGCTGTACACCGTCGCGGGCGCGCTCGGCATGTCCGACCAGCAGGTGCGACTGTGCGTCAAGCGCCTGGTCGCCGAGGGCCGCTTCACCCACGAGGGGCGCGGACGCAAGGCGGTGCTCAGGGCGAGCGAGGATGCCCGACGCACCCTCGAACCCAACGTCGAGTTCGTGCGGCACGCGTTTCGCCAGGATCGGGGCGAGGCGCCGTGGGACGGCGCATGGCGGCTGGTCGCGTTCGCGATCCCGGAGTCCGCACGATCGGCACGCGACGCGCTGCGCGACACGATCGTGTGGCTGGGCGGCGCGGCACTGCACGGCGGGCTGTACGCGTGCGCCAACGACTGGACGGAGTTGATCGCGGCCGAGGCACACCGCCTGGGCGTCTCCGCCGCGGTCACCCAGCTCACCAGCCGAGACCTGCGCATCGGCGCCATCGATCAACCACGCGCCCTGGCCGCGAAGTTGTGGCCGCTGGACGAAATCGCCGGACGCTACACCCGGTTGCTGGAAATCGTCCGCCCCCGCCTGACCCGCCTGGAGTCCGGCGCCGACCTCACCGACGTCGAACTCCTCACCATCGGAGTCGAGTTGGGCGTCGAATTCAGCCGCGCAATCGAACCGGACCCCCTCCTGCCCCCGGAACTCCTGCCCACCCCATGGCCCGGCCACCAGGCCCGCACCCTACTCACCCGAACCTGGTCGACGCTGTCCGAGCAGGACCGAACCAACACAACGAACCGGCTGTACCGCCTATACGAGAACCTGTCCCACTCCTGACGCACCACGCGCTTCGTGGCCGTCGAGTCCGTATCCGGCGCCGGCCCCCGGGGTGGATATTCGGTGTCTGTGCGTCTCGTGAGGACGCAAGATGGTGCGCATGACTTTGGCCACCCCCGTACTCCATACCGCTCGCCTGCGGCTGCGGCCGTTCACCGATGCCGACGTGGACTCCCTCTTCGCGCTCCACAGCAGCACCTACGTGATGCGCTACTGGGACTCCCCGCCCTGGACCGAACGGGCCCGTGCCGAGCGGTTCGTCACGATGTGCCGGACGATGGCGGACGACGGCACCGGGGCCCGGGTGGCCATCGACCGTGTTTCCGACGGGGCCTTCGTCGGCTGGTGCGGTCTGACCGCGTGGGACGAGGAGTGTCGCAGCGCGTCGTTGGGCTACTGCCTCGGTGACGCGATGTGGGGCCACGGCTTCGCGACGGAGGCCGCGCACGCCGTGCTGCGGTGGGCGTTCGACACGCTGGACCTGAATCGGGTCCAGGCCGAGACCGATACGCGCAACGTGGCATCCGCCCGGGTCCTGGAGAAGGTGGGATTCATGCGGGAAGGGACGCTGCGGGAAGACTGCGTCGTGAACGGCGAGGTGTCCGACTCGTGGATATTCGGATTGCTCAGGCGAGAGTGGCAACCGTCGGCCGTGCGACCATCGAGGCCGTGAGGCCCGGGCGCAGAGGGAGTAGTGGTCGTGGACGTCGAGCAGTTCGCCGTGGTGCTCGGGGAGCGTATGGGGCGTCCACGACGCAACGAGCGCCGCTCCCGTGGTGAGCGGCTGTCCGACGCGCTGCGCGACCTGGTCGAGGGCGGCGAGTTGCTGGCCGAGACCCGCCTGCCGTCCGAGCGTGCGCTCGCCGACGCCCTCGGGTTCAGCCGGGGCACCGTCGCGACCGCCTATCTCTCGCTGCACCGGATCGGCCTGGTCGAGCGCCGCCACGGCAGCGGGTCCTACGTGCGCGCCGGCGGCCGGCCGACCTTCGCCCGCTGGCTGCGCGAGGGCACCATCGTCGTGGACCTGGCCAAGGCCGCCGTACCCGACACCACACTCCTGCCGCACACCGCGCTGCGCGTCGAGGACCTGCTCGACTCCCGTCCCCCGGACGGCTACGGGCCGACCGGCGACCCGCGGCTGCGCGAGCTGATCGCGGCGCACGAGTTGCCCGCCGGCTTCACCGCCGACGACGTCGTGGTGACCTCGGGGGCGCAGCAGGCGATCCATCTGATCGCCGACGCGCTGCTCGTGCCCGGCGACCGGGTCCTGGTCGAGCCGACCACGTATCCCGGGATGCTCGCGGCGGTGTACCGCTTCGGCGCCGAGGCGATCCCGGTCCCGGGCGACCGCCACGGCTTCGACCCGGAGGCGCTGCGCGCGGCGATCCGCCGGCATCGGCCCACCTACGTGTTCTCGCTGCCGGTGCACAACCCGACGGGCGCGGTGGTCTCGGCCCGTCGGGCGAAGGCGATCGCCCGGGTCGCCGCCGAGGAGGGCGGGCTCCTGGTCGAGGACCGCACGCTCGCGAGCCTGGCCGACGGGCCGGTGGCCTCGGCGATCGAGCACGTGGCGGACCGTACGGTCTGCCTGGGCTCGTTGTCCAAGACCACGTGGGGCGGCCTGCGCCTGGGCTGGATCGCCGCGCCCCCGGGTGTGCGCTCGCTCCTCGTCGAGGCCAAACAACGTACCGACCTGGCCACCTCGACCCTGGACCAGCAGCTGGCGATCCACCTGCTGCGCGACCCGGGCCGCCCGGCCCGGGTAGGCGAGTGGTTCGCCGATCTGACCCGGCGCCGCGACCACTTCACCGCCGAACTCGCCGAGCGCCTGCCCGAATGGGAGTGGACAACGCCCCGCGGCGGCCTGTCCCTGTGGGCCCGACTGCCCGGCGTGGACGGCGAGGACTTCGTCGCCACCGCGCTGCGCCACGGCGTCGCGGTCTCCCCCGGCGCGGTCTTCGCCCCCGCGCCGCACACCGCCGGCGACCGCGTCCGGCTCAGCTACGCGTGGCCCGAACCGGTCCTGTCCCAGGCGGTGGACCTCCTCGAAGCCGCCTGGCGCGAAACCCCGAAGAACGCCTGACCCGCCGCCCGTTCGCCGGACGGCGGCCTGCCGTCCCGATCCGCGAACACCCCTAGTGGACCAATATCGATGCAGCTAATGTGCCACTTGGCAAGTGGCACATCGACATGCTTGCCAACGATCCACTTTCTCGGCATCGAGTCGAGCGACCCCGGTGGGAGCAGCCATGGCACTGATCGAAGCGGACCGGATCTGGATGAACGGCACGCTCGTGCCGTGGGCCGACGCCAAGGTGCACGTACTCAGCAACGGTCTGCACTACGGCACGGGCGTGCTCGAAGGCACCCGCGCGCACGCCACCCCGCGGGGCCCCGCCGTGTTCCGCCTGGACGACCACCTGCGCCGGTTCCGGGAAAGCGCGCACATCCTGGGCTTCGAACTGCCCTACGATCCGGCCGCGCTGCGCACCGCGACGCTGGAGTTGATCGCGGTCAACGGACACGACGAGTGCTACCTGCGCCACCTCGCGCACCTGGGCTACGGCGAGATGGGTCCGGGCTTTCGCCCCGGGCTGCCGGTCGAGGTGAGCATCGCGGGCTGGGAGTGGCACGCCTACCTCGGCGACAGCGCCGAGCGCGGCGTCCGGCTCGCCACCAGTTCGTGGCGGCGCAACGACCCCAACGCGATGCCGCCGGCGGCCAAGGCCACGGCCGGCTACCTCAACTCGGCGCTGGCCAAGACCGCCGCGCTGCGCGCCGGTTACGACGAGGCGCTGCTGTTGAACGCGGACGGGTACGTCAGCGAGTGCAGCGCGGCCAACGTGTTCGCGGTGCGCGAGGGCGTGCTCTGCACGCCGCCGCCGAGCGCCGGCGCGCTGCGCGGGATCACCCAGGACACCGTGCTCACCCTGGCCCGCGACCTGGGCCTGGAGGTGCGGGTGCAGAACCTGCTGCGGAGCGATCTGTACACCGCCGAGGAGGTGTTGGTCACCGGCACGGCCGCCGGCGTGATCCCGGTGGCGTCGCTGGACGACCGCGAGGTGGGCAGCGGTCCGATCACCCGCAAGATCCAGGCCGCTTACACCGCGGCGGTCACCGGAAGGGACGAGCGATACGCGCACTGGCTCACCCTCGTGGAGCAGTGACGGCGGCCGAACGGGTCACACCCGACGGTCGACACACCCCCGAATAGGGGAAATCTCCCATGATATGCAGTTTTTCGGATATTCATAGCTCGCCCTGCTCACGCCCACTCCATGGGAGATGACATGCGTATCCGTACCACCCTGGTCGCCGTCGCCGGTGCCGCCCTCTTCGCGTTCGCCGGTGCCGGTACCGCCCAGGCGCACGAAAGCGGCGTCGAGGTCGACCACACCACCGTCTCCGGCGTGCTCATCGCGCACGGCTGTGGTGGCCACGGCGGCAAGGTCGCCGCGTTCCACGCCTCGCGAACGCACGTCTCGATCCACTGACCTACGCCCGCAGCGAACGCGGCAAGCGGCCCGTCCACCCCCGAGGTGGGCGGGCCGCTGTGCTGTGTACGGTGCACAAGGGCCGGCGACGACCCCAGGGCATCGACGCGTCCCGGTCGCCCGCGTCTTGACTTCAAGTCGACTTGAAGTTCTACGGTTCGAACCGAAGTCTCCACGGTTTCGACGTGTCGCCCGGGCACCGTCGCCGACCCGCGTCCGGCATCCTGGACCACTCACGGGGAGATCCGCCATGCACAGCCCGCCGTCCACCGACGTCCGCCCGCGCCGCCACCCGGCCGTCGTGCGCAATCCGATCGACCGTTGCGGCCACGGGCACTACCGTCGGGAGCAGGACCCGCCCCGACGACGCGCGCCCGACCCATGCCCAGGACCGGCGCCCCGCACAAGCCCCGGCCCGAGGCCGCTCCGGGCCGCCGCCTCCTGTCGGCCGCGCTCCTTTGACCCGAAGAGGACATCGTGCTGATCCGACTGCTGCGCGCACATCTGCGCCCCTACGCCAAGCCGATCGGCCTGGTGGTGCTGCTGCAACTGGTCCAGACCCTCGCCACCCTGTACCTGCCGACCCTCAACGCCGACCTGATCAACCACGGCGTGGTCGAGGGCGACACCGGCTACATCCTGCGCGTCGGTGGCGTGATGATCGGCGTCACCCTGGTCCAGATCGTCTGCGCCGCGGTAGCCGTGTACTTCGGTGCCCGCATCGCCATGGGCGTGGGCCGCGACATCCGCTCCGCCGTGTTCGACCGGGTGCAGACCTTCTCCGCGCGCGAGGTCGGCCGGTTCGGCGCCCCGTCGTTGATCACCCGCACCACCAACGACGTGCAACAGGTCCAGATGCTGGCGCTGTTGGCGCTGACCCTGATGGTGTCCGCGCCGATCATGTGCTTCGGCGGCATCCTGATGGCGGTCAACCAGGACGTCCCGATGTCCCTGCTGTTCCTGCTGATCGTGCCCGTGCTGATCCTCGCCGTGGGGTGGATCGTACGGGCGATGCCGCCGCTGTTTCGCACGCTGCAGGGCCGGATCGACAACGTGAACCGGATCATGCGCGAGCAGATCACCGGGATCCGGGTGATCCGCGCGTTCGGCCGCGACGGCCACGAACAGGCCCGCTACGCGGACGCCAACGCGGACATCCGCGACGTGTCGCTCTCCGTCGGCCGGCTGATGGCGTTCATGTATCCGTCGGTCCTGCTCGTATGGGAGACCTCGGCGATCGTCATCGTGTGGATCGGCGGACACCGGATCGGCGACCGGTCGATGGACATCGGCGCGCTGGTCGCCTTCCTCAGCTACCTGATGCAGATCCTGACCTCGGTCATGATGGCCACCTTCATGACCATGATGATCCCGCGCGCGGCGGTGTGCGCCGACCGGATCACCGAGGTCCTGGACACCGAGACCAGCCTGACCGTATCGAAGGCACCGGTGACCGCGCTGCACGCGCACGGCCGGCTCGAACTGCGCGACGTGAGCTTTTGCTATCCCGGCGCGGAGGAGCCGGTACTGCGCGGCATCGACCTGATCGCCCGGCCCGGCGAGACCACCGCGGTGATCGGCAGCACCGGCGCGGGCAAGACCACACTGCTCGGCCTGATTCCGCGCCTGTTGGACGTCACCGGCGGCTCGGTGCTGATCGGCGGCGTGGACACCCGCGAACTCGAGGCCGGGCTGCTGTCGCGCACGGTGGGCCTGGTCCCGCAGAAGCCGTACCTGTTCTCCGGCACCGTCGCCTCCAACCTGCGCTACGGCAATCCGGACGCCACCGACGAGGAGTTGTGGCGGGCCCTGGAGATCGCCCAGGCCCGCGACTTCGTCGAGGCCCTGCCCGAGAAGCTGGACGCGCCGATCGCCCAGGGCGGCGGCAACGTCTCCGGCGGCCAGCGGCAACGCCTGGCGATCGCCCGGCTGTTGGTGGTCAAACCGGAGATCTACCTGTTCGACGACTCGTTCTCCGCGCTCGACTACGCCACCGACGCGGCGCTGCGCGCGGCGCTGCTCGCGGAAACCGCCGAGGCCACCGTGGTGATCGTGGCCCAGCGGGTGGCCACCATCCGGCACGCGGACCGGATCGTGGTGCTGGACGAGGGCCGTGTGGTCGGCACCGGCACCCACGCCGAGTTGATGGCCGACAGCGACACCTACCGCGAGATCGTGCTGTCCCAGCTCACCGAGGAGGAGGCGGCGTGACCACCACCGACGAGGGCGCCGGCCCGCGCGAGACCGAGAGCGACACCGAGACCGAGGCCGCCGTCCCCGCCCGCCGCCCGGGACCGCAGGCCGGCGGTGGGCCGATGACGCGGATGATCGGCGGCCCGCCCATCGAGAAGTCGATGCACTTCAAGGCCAGCAGTCGGCGACTGCTGCGCATGATGGCCCCCGAGCGCGCCCGACTGTACGCGCTGCTGTTCTGCGGCATCGCGGGCGTCGGCCTGTCGGTGCTCACCCCCCGGCTGCTCGGCAAGGCCACCGACGCGATCTTCACCGGCGCGGGCCGCGGCGGAGGCATCGACTACGACCACGTCCGCGACATCCTGCTCGTCACCTTCGCGGTGGTGGCCGGCTCGGTGTTGTTCGCGTTCGTCCAGGGCCGACTGACCGCGACCATCGTGCAACGCACCACCTACCGGCTGCGCGAGCAGGCCGAGACCAAGCTGTCCCGGCTGCCGCTGAACTACTTCGACAAGCAGCCCCGGGGCGAGGTGCTCTCGCGCACCACCAACGACATCGACAACATCGCCCAGACCCTCCAGCAGGCGATGGGCCAGATCGTGCGCTCGCTGCTGACCATCGTCGGCGTGCTGGTGATGATGTTCTGGATCTCCCCGCTGCTCGCGCTGGTCGCGCTGATCAGCGTGCCCACCTCGATCCTGGTCACCGTGGTGATCGGCAAGCGCGCCCAGCCGCAGTTCGTCAAGCAGTGGTCGAGCACCGGCAAGCTCAACGCGCACATCGAGGAGATGTACACCGGCCACGCGCTGGTCAAGGTGTTCGGCCGGCAGAAGGAGTCCGCCGAGGTCTTCGACAAGCACAACGAGGCGCTGTACACGGCCGGGTTCAAGGCCCAGTTCATCTCCGGCCTGATCCAGCCGGCGATGTCCTTCGTGGGCAACCTCAACTACGTGCTGGTCGCGGTGATCGGCGGGCTGCGGGTGTCCTCGGGCGCGATGACGCTCGGCGACATCCAGGCGTTCATCCAGTACTCGTACGAGTTCAACGGACCCGTCACCCAGGTCGCCGCGATGTCCAACCTGCTCCAGTCCGGAGTGGCCTCGGCGGAGCGGGTGTTCGCGCTGCTCGACGCCAAGGAGCAGTCCCCCGACCCGGAGCCGGCCGTACACCTGGAGAAGGTGACCGGGCACGTCGCCTTCGAGGGGGTCTCCTTCCGCTACGAGCCGACCAAGCCGCTGATCGAGAACCTGGACCTGGAGGTGCACCCGGGCCAGACGGTGGCCATCGTCGGGCCGACCGGCGCGGGCAAGACCACGCTGGTGAACCTGCTGATGCGGTTCTACGAGGTCACCGAGGGACGGATCACCGTCGACGGTGTGGACATCGCCACGATGACCCGCGAGGACCTGCGCGCGCCGATCGGGATGGTGCTCCAGGACACGTGGCTGATCGGTGGCACGATCGCGGACAACATCGCGTACGGCGTCGGCGACGTCTCGCGCGAGCGCGTCGTCGAGGCGGCCCGGGCCACCCACGCCGACCGCTTCGTGCGCACCCTGCCCGACGGATACGACACCGTGCTCGACGACGAGGCCGGCAACCTCAGCGCCGGCGAGAAGCAACTGCTCACCATCGCCCGGGCGTTCCTGACCGAGCCGCAGATCCTGGTGCTCGACGAGGCGACCAGTTCGGTGGACACCCGCACCGAGGTGCTGATCCAAAAGGCGATGAACTCGCTGCGCCGGGGCCGGACCAGCTTCGTGATCGCGCACCGGTTGTCCACGATCCGCGACGCGGACGTGATCCTGGTGATGGAGTCGGGCTCGATCGTCGAACAGGGCACGCACGAGGCGTTGTTGGCCTCGGATGGCGCCTATGCCCGGCTGTACGCCTCGCAGTTCGCCCAGCCGGCCGCGGAAGTCCTGTAAACCCGATGGGCGGTCCGGTGCCGGTGGGTCAGGCACCGGGCCGCCGGGCGGGTTCGGGGGCTTCGGATTCGGCGCCGCCCGTCGCGCCGCGGCCGCCGGAGAGCACCAGGCCGACCAGGAGTTGGCCGACGGCGGTGACCACGAGGGCCGCCATCGGCACCGTCCAGCCGCCGGTGGCGCCGTGCATCAGGCCGAGCGCGAACGGGCCGGTCGCGGCGACCCCGTAGCCGAGCGACTGGGCCAGCGTGGACAGTGCGGTCGTCTCTGCGGCGCCGGCGCCACTGCCGCCGATCACCGAGAGCACCAGCGGGAACGAGCAGAAGCCCACCCCGACCGCCACCGCCCACAACACCGGCGCCGCGACCGGCGCGATCAGCAGGCCGGCGAAGCCGATCAGCATGCTCACCGAGACCAGCACGAACGCCGGCCGCAGCCGCCCGGTGGCCCGCACGAACGCGAGCAGCGCGAATGTGGCGGGGATGCCCGCGCCCTGGGTGATCGCCAACATCGCGCCCGCGCCGCCGTGGCTCATCCCCCGGTCCGACAGCAGCGTGGGCAACCACCCCACCAGCGCGTAGCAGTTCAACGCCTGCAGCGCGAAGTAGGCGGTGACCAGGCGGCCCAGACGGGTGCGCGCCATCGCCCACGGCGATACATGCCCCGCGGCCCCGGTGCCGCCCGCCACCGCGTGCGGGGCCCGGACCAGCGACCACACGAGCAGCGCCGCCACCGCCGGGATCGCCCACACGGCCAGGCCCAGCGAGGGCGAGTCGAGCCCGTCGGCCACCGGCACGGCCACCGCGGCGGCCAATGTCGCGCCCAGCGCCATCACCGTCGTGTACACCCCGGTCAGCACCGACACGCGGTGCGGGAAGTGTCCGCGCAGCAGGGCGGGCAGCAGCACATTGCCCACGGCCAGCCCCGACATGCCCACGACGGTGCCGGTCAGCAGCGCCCAGGTGGCCGGCACCATCCGCAGACCCAGCCCGGCGGCGAGCGCGACCAGCGCCACCAGGACCGCGTGCTCGGTGCCGAACCGGCGGGCCAGCGGCGAGGCGGTCAGCCCGGCGGCGGCGAAGCACAGGGTCGGCAGGGTGGGCAGCAGCGACGCCGTCACCGAGCCGAAGCCCAGCGTGTCGCGCAGCGCCTCCAGGAGCGCCGCCGCGCTGCTGATGCCGAGCCGCAGGTTGAACGCGATCAGCACGATGCCCACACCGGCCAGCCACGCGGCCCGCCGACGAGCGGCCGGATCGGCGGCGGTCGGCACCGCGAGCGAGGTGGGGGCGGGGACGGCGGAAGTCATGGATCAAAGGTAAGACGTCTGATGAATCCTGTCCAGATGACGTCCGATCATCCGACGTATACGGAGGTATCCTGAGGTCCGGCGAGGGTTTCGCGGCCGGTCGGCGAATTCCATCCGTCGAGTTTCCGTCGTCGCCCGAGGGGCGGCCGTCCCGGTCGCCGCCGACGTCCCAGGTCAGGAGTCCGCGCGCGATGAGCAGCCTCGAATCCGTGCGCCGGCCGGCGCTGTCCGCCGAGGTGATCGCCCGGCTGCGCGAGCGGATCACCTCCGGTGACTGGCCGGTCGGCGACCGCATCCCGCCCGAGCCCGAACTGATGACACAGCTCCAGGTGGCCCGGGGCACGCTGCGCGAGGCGGTGCGCGCGCTCGCCCACGCGGGCCTGCTGGACGTGCGCCAGGGCGACGGCACCTACGTCCGGGCCGTCAGCGAACTCTCCGGCGCGGTCGAACGCCTCTACGGCGGCAGCGACATCGGCCAGGTCCTGGAGGTACGCCAGGCACTCGACCTCCAGGCCGCCCGGCTCGCCGCGATCCGTGCCGAGGAGAGCGACCTGGCCGCGCTCGACGACGCGCTGCGCCGGCGCCGGGCGGCGTGGGACGCGCGCGACTTCGACGCGTGGATCACCGCCGACTGGGAGTTCCACCTGGGCGTCGCCGACGCGGCGCACAATCCGCTGCTGGCCGAGCTGTACCGCAATCTGTCCGGCCCGGTGCGGGCCTCGGTGGCCGACTCCTGGACCGACCCGGGTTACCAGGGCGCGGCACCCGCGGGCCACGAGGACCTGCTCCGCGCGCTGCGCGACCGCGACCCGGCCGAGGCCGCGCGCCAGGCCGATGCCAACCTGACCGACACCCACGACTGGCACGCGGTGCGTTCGACGAACCGCCCGGCGCCGCGGGCGAATCCCCCGGAGGCGCAGGCGCGGCGTTAGGCTCGACGGTCATGATCTCCGAAGTTGCCACACCCCGGTCGAGCCCGTCCGGTCCGGGGGAATCGCTGGCCACGGTGCAGCGTTCGCTGGGCGATCCGAGCGTCGAGTTTCCGCTGTGGCCGCCGCTGGTGTCCGGGTGTCCGGTGACGGGCACCGACGAGGTCGCCTATCCGGTCGAGGTGGACTACGCCTACGACCGGGTCGAGCCGAAGCTGTTCGCGCCGGGTGGCCCGCGCGCCGGACTGGCCCGCTGGGCGCCGCTGTTGCCGCCGCTGCTCGGGTCCGGACTGGGCGAGGGCGACACGCCGCTGATCGAGTTCGGCGACGGGGTGTACGTCAAGGACGAGTCGCGCAACCCCACCTGGAGCCACAAGGACCGGATCAACCGCTGTACGGTCTCCGCCGCGCTCGCCGTGGGCGCGCCCGGCGTCGTGGTGTCCTCCTCCGGCAACCACGGCGCGTCGGCGGCGGCCTTCGCGGCCCGGGCCGGGCTGCCGGCGGTGGTGCTGGCGTCCTCGGACGCGCCGCCGGCGGTGTACTCGTTCCTGGAGGCGTACGGCGCGACCGTGCTGCCCGTACCGGCCGAGGCGCGGTGGGGGCTGATGCGCGAGATCGTCGACCGGCTCGGCTTCCATCCGCTGAGCAACCTCACCACCACGCACACCGGCCACGCCTTCGGCCCCGAGGGCTACAAGACCATCGCGTACGAGATCCACGCCGAACTCGGCGTCCCGGCGGCGGTGTTCGTCCCGACCGGCTACGGCGAGCTGCTGTTCGGGGTGTGGAAGGGCTTCGCCGAACTCCGCCGCCTCGGCCTGACCGACCGCACGCCCCGGCTGTTCTCGTGCGAGCCGGCCGCCGGCGGACCCCTGGCCGCGGCGGTGCGCGCGGGCCTGCCGGCCGCACACGTCCCGGTCGGCCGCACCACCGCGTACGCGATCGACTGCCCCGTCGGCGGCTACCGGGGCGTCCTGGCCGTGGAACACGACGAACGGCGGGCCCTGCTCCTCACCGACGCCCAACTGACTGCGGCCCGCGCGGAGTTGAGCCGCCAGGGGATCTGGGTGGAAACCTCCGCCGCGGCGGGCCTGGCGGGCCTGCGGGCACACGGGCCGATCGAGGGGCCGGTGGTCTGCGTGGCCACGTCCAGCGGCTTCAAGGACCTCGACGTCGGCACCCACCGACCGGACCCGGTGGAGCCGACGTGGACGGGGGTCGAGGCCCGCCTAAGGGCGGCGGGAATCGCGGCGTAGCGGCGGCGTCGCCGGGCCCGGTCAGCCCGTCGTCACGCGCTCGCCCGCGCGCAGGACCCGGAACACGTGCTCCACGGTGGACTGCTTCTCCCCGACCGGGGCCACGTAGTCGATCGCCGCCCGGGCCGCCGCCTCGCCCAGTGTGCGGGAGATCGTCCAGGCGGCCAGATACTGCGAGGCCATGCAGCCGCCGGCGGTGGCGATCGGGCCGGACGCGTGGAACGGGGCGTCCAGAACCTCGACGCCGGCCGCCTCGACCCACGGCCGGGAGGTGGCGTCGGTACAGGCGGGCAGGTCGGTCAGCAGGCCGAGTCGGGCCAGGACCAGGGCGCCGGAGCACTGGGAGCCGACGAGTTGCCGGCCGGGGTCGAGCGGCAGACCCGCGAGCAGCGTGTCGTCGGCGACCACGTCGCGGGTCCTGATGCCGCTGCCGATCAACACCACGTCGGCCTCGGGGATGAAGTCGAACGTGCGTTGTCCGGTGACCTCCACGCCGTTCATCGAGGTGACCGTCGGCGTGGGCGTGGTGATGTAGGCCGTCAGACCGTCGTGCCGACAGCGGTTGACGATGGCCGCCGCCACGAAGCTGTCCAGTTCGTTGAAGCCGTCGAAGGTGACCACGGCAACCTGTGTCATCGACCCATCCCCGTTCGAATCGGTGTACCCGCACTCTCCCGGCAGGCTACGCCCCGACGGCCGGTACACCCCACCCCACGGTGGTCGAGCGCGGCCCCGCCCCTACACCGTCCCCATCCGCCGAGTCACCGCGATCTCGATCACCACCCGCTCCGGATTCACCCTCGGCTCGCGGTAGCGCTCGGTGTACCGCCGCACCGCCTCGGCGACGGCCTCCGGATCGCGGTTGACCGTCGCGATCCCCTCCAGCGTGGACCAGCGCCGCCCGGCGACCTGGGAGAGCGCGACGCGGGCGCCCGGTGCCGCCGCGAGCACGTTGCGGACCTTCTTGCTCGCGCCGTGCGAGATGACCCGGGCGATCCCGGACACGTCGTCGTACGTGGCGCCGACGGGCACCTGGTGCGGCGTGCCGTCGGGGCGGTGCGTGACCAGCAGGCACAGGTGTCGTTCCTGCCAGAAGTCCCGGAAATCCGCGGTGATGGTCGGCGGAACGTGCAACGTCATCGAGATCAGGTCTTTCACGATCGAGCCGGCCGAGTCCGGCGAAGCCGTCCCGGCCCCGCCCCAGCAGTATGCCGCGCCGCACCCCACCCCCCGCGCCCCGGCCCACCCGCCGACACCGTCGGCCTTCGGAAAGCCGCGGCGCCGGTCTCAGTGCGCCCGGTACACCTCCGACATCGCCTGCGCCTGTGCGTACGTCGGCGCGTCGCCCGCCGTCGCGGCGCCGTCGTGCGCGACCGACCACGCCAGGTCCACCGCGCTGCTCACCGCGACCCGGAACAGCAGCGACCCCGTGCTGATCCGTCGCACGCCGAGCTGCGCGAGGCGGGCCCGGGACAGGCCGGTGGGGCTGTACAGGATGTTCAGCGGCGCGTCGGTGGCGCCCACCAGCTTCTCGATCACGGCCTCGTCCTGGACGCCCGGTACGAACACGCCGTCGGCCCCCGCCGCCCGGTAGGCCCGGATCCGCCGCACCGTCTCGTCCGGCGAGGCGTCCGGGCCGCCCGCCCAGTACGTGTCCGTGCGCGCGTTGACGAACAGCGTCGGCGCGGCCTGCTTGATCGCGGCGATCACCGCGACCTGGTGGTCCGCGTCGGTCAGCGTCCCGTCGGCCCGCCCGTCCTCGATGTTGATCCCCGCCACCCCGGCCCGTACCAGCTCGGCCCCCAGCGCCGCGACGTCCTCCGGGCGCTCGGCGAAACCACCCTCGACGTCGACGCTGACCGGCACCGGCAGCCGCGCGATCCCGGCCCCCAGGCGAACCGTCTCCTCACGCGTGCCGCCGACCCCGTCCGGCTTGCCCACCGCGATCGCGACGCCCAGGCTCGTCGTCCCGATCGCCGGGAACCCGCGCTCGACCAGCGCCGCCGCCGTGGCGTGGTCCCACGCGTTCGGCAACACCAGTGGCGTGTCGGCCCGATGCAGGGCCAGGAATTCGGCGTAACGATCGGCGTTGGCGGCCTGGTTCACAGTACTCATCGAGCATGCCCTCCGAATCGACGACGACCGCCCGATCGCGGCCGGCCCCGACGATCCTCCCCCACCGCCCCGGGTCCCGACAGCCGAAATCCCGGCCCGCCCCCCGAACCCGCCGCCCACCTGCGGTAGCGTCCCGGCGAGAAGGTCGGAGGCCCCATGCTGCTGCACGAGATCCTGGTCGCCGCGGCTCGGGAGGTACCCGATCGCACCGCGCTGATCGTCCCCGGACACCCGTTCCGCACCCCGGCGGCCACAGCGGTCGCCGACCCGCCCACCACGTCCTGGACGTTCGCCGAACTGACCGCGCGCTCCCGAGCCCTGGCCACGAATGTGGCGAAGCGCACGTCGCCCGGCGCCCGGGTCGCGATCCTCGCGCACAATCGGGCCGAGTACGTCGCCGCCTACTACGGCGTCCCGTGGGCCGGGCGCGTCCTGGTCCCGCTCAACCCCCGGCTGCACCCGCGCGAATGGGCCGACCAACTCGCCCGCTCCGGCGCGGAACTGCTCCTCGGCGACGCCGACCTGCTCGGCACACTCGCCTGGCCGGGCGGCCCGAGCCTGGAACTGGACGCGGCCGTCACCGCCGAGCACACCGGTGCCGAGTGGAGCGCCGACGACCCGCCGACCGACGCCGCCTTCGACCCCGCCGCCGACGAATCCGCCCTGACCTGGCTGCTGTTCACCTCCGGCACCACCGGCCGGCCCAAGGGCGTGCGGCTCACCCACCGCGGTCTGATCGCGGCCATGCGCGCCTCGCTGGCCTGCCGCCCGGTCGACCCGGACACCGTCGTACTGACCCCCTTCCCGCTGGCGCACGTGGCCGGCTACCAGGTGTTGGCACACCATCTGGCCCGCCGCCCGGTGGTCGTGCTGCGCCGCTATCTCCCGACCGAACTGGCGTCTGTGGCCCGCGAGTTCGAGGTGACCAGCCTGTCCCTGGCGCCGACCATGATCGACGCGCTCCTCGACCACGTGCGCGAGGGCGACGGGTTGCGCGAGCGCATCCGCTCGATCAGCTACGGCGCCTCGCCGATCACCCCCGAGCTGATCCGCCGGGTGGGCGCGCTGCTCGGCTGCGGCCTGGGGCAGGGGTACGGGATGACCGAGTTGTCGGGCAACGCGGTGTTCCTGAACGCCGCCGACCACCGCGACGCCGCGAACGATCGCCCGCACCTGTACACCGCCGCCGGGCGCCCCGGCCCGGGGGTGGAGATCCGGATCGTCGACGACGCGGGCCGGCCGCTGCCCGCCGGCGCCGTCGGCGAGATCTCGGTCCGGTCCGAGCAGGTCGCGGACGGCTACTGGCAGGTGGACACCGGCGAGTTCGCGGCGGGCTGGTTCCGCACGGGCGACCTGGGCCGACTCGACGCCGAGGGCTACCTGTACGTCCTGGACCGCAAGAAGGACGTGATCATCACCGGCGGGGAGAACGTCAGCGCCCGCGAGGTGGAGGCGGTCCTGCGCGAACACCCCGGCGTACGCGAGGTCGCGGTGGTCGGCGAACCCGACACCCGGTGGGGCGAACGGGTGGTCGCCGTGGTGGTCCCGACCGCCGGACACACCATCGACCCGGACGAGTTGGTCGCGCTGTGCCGCGCGCACCTGGCCGGCTTCAAGGTCCCGCGCCGGGTCGTGTTCACCGACGCGCTGCCGGTCACCGGCACCGGCAAGATCAGCAAACCCGCCCTGCGCGAACGTGTCCTGGAATGGAGTCGCGCCGACTCCCCGGCCGGGCACACGGGCTCCTGAGCTACTCCGCGCCCGACGACCCCTCGTCGGCCTGCGTCGACCCCGCCTCGGGCCAGGTCCCCCGGGGCCGGATCTCGTACGCGCAGTGCGGCGCGCCGGCCACCATGTGGCTCACCCGCCGCACCTCGGTGTCCGGCAACGCCTCGCGCAGGAAGGCCAGTTCCGACGAGCACGCGCTGCCGCAGCGGATCGCCACGTCGAAGATCGCGCAGTTCTGCTCGACGATCAGCCAGCCGCCGCCGTCCGCCAGCGGTCGCGCTGCGGCCAGGTAGCCGTCCTCGTCGAGGATGGTGGCGATCGCGGCCACCCGATCGGCGAGGTCGGGCGCGGTGGTCCGGGTCCGGGCGCGCTCCAGGCGCCGCTCCCGGCGCCGGTCGAACAGGCGGTCCACAAAGCCGGGTTCCTCGGCCTGTGCGGTCTCCAGGAGATCCCCGACCAGGTCGCCGTAGCGCCGGGGGAACAGGTTCTCGCCGGCCGCGGTCAGCCGGTACACGTGCTTCGGCCGCCCCGGCCCCAGTCGGGCCTGTCGGTGGGTCACATACCCCTCGGCGACCAGTCCGGCCAACTGCTGGCGCATGCCGCTCGCGGTCATCCCGACCGCCTCGGCCAACTCCTCCGCGCGCAGTTCGCCCGCGCCCTTGAGGCGCCGCAATATCTCCCGCCGGGTCTCGGGCAACAGTGCGAACGCGTCCTGCTCGCTCACCCCGCTCGCCTCCCTCGTTCGTCCCGAGTGCCCCGAGTGTGTGTCCACCCCCACCGGACGGGGCCGCACGGGGGGGGAACCCCCGCGCGGCCCCGGACCGGACGTCGTTCCTCAGGCGCCCTTGGCGGCCGAAAGGCGCGCGGCGACGTCGTCCCAGTTGAAGACGTTCCACACGGCCTTGAAGAAGTCCGCCTTGACGTTCTTGTACTGGAGGTAGAACGCGTGCTCCCACGCGTCGATCGCGAGCAGCGGCACGGTGCCCTGCGGGATGTTGCCCTGGTGGTCGTAGACCTGGGTGACCACGATGCGCTGCGACAGCGGCTCCCACGCGGCAACGGACCAGCCCGACCCCTGCACCGTCATCGCGGTCTGCGTCATGTGCGCGCGGAACTGCTCGAAGCCGCCGAAGTCGACCCCGATCTGCTCGGCCAGGTCACCGGTGGGCTCGCCGTTGCCGGTCGGGCCCAGGTTGGTCCAGAACAGGCTGTGCAGCACGTGGCCCGAGACGTGGAAGGCCAGGTCCTTCTCCAGCTTGGAGATGGTGCCGTACGCCTCCTTGTCGCGGGCGTCGGCGAGCTGCTCGAGGGCGGTGTTGGCACCGGCCACGTACGCCGCGTGGTGCTTGTCGTGGTGCAGCTCCATGATGGCGCCGCTGATGTGCGGCTCCAGGGCGGCGTAGTCGTAGGTCAGGTCGGGGAGCGTGTAGACCTTGTCGGCCACGGGAGTTCCTCCTGCGCAGTGGTTGCGGTGACAGAGTCGACCCTATGCTTCTCCCGGGAATACCGGCAAGTTAGGCAAGACTTAACTGTCCTAACCGGAAGTCCCCGGTCCACACTCGGCACACGAAGGAAACGAACGATGCGACAACAAGCCGCCGAAGCCCTGGACGAAGCATTCGCACGTCTGCACCGCACCGGCTCCGAATTCGACGACAAGCTGTCCAATCACGGGCCGATGGCCGTCGAAGCCCTCGTGCACGCGGGCCAGTGGGAAGCCGTGCCCGCTTGGCTCGACTCCTACACCCGCCGGCTCGAACCGGTTTCGCGACCCACCGAGCGCATCGCCCGCGACGCGTGGCGCGAGGCGCTGGGCGACCGCGCCCGGGATGGCGACTGGATCGCCCTGTTCACCGACGAGATCGCCGAACGGCCGTGGCGCGAGGTGCTCGCGCTGTGGTGGCCCAGGCTGCTCCCGGGACTGCCCGGCGGCGCCACCCACGGGGTGATCCGGGTCGGACACGCGGTTCGTGCCCTGCTGGACCTCGGCGAGAGCCCGGTCCGCCTCGCCGAGTTCGCCCACGCGATGGCGTACTTCGCGTCCAGCAACCAGGCCCTGCCCGAACTGCCGCGGCTCGCGGGGGGCCGCACGCCGTTCGAGGCCCTGGACGCGGTCCCGCCCCTGCCGATCGAGGAGAAGGACCACATCAGCCGCCGGCTCGACTTCCTGGCCGGGTGGGACGCGTGGCTGACCCCGACCCTGTCGGTGCAGGAGGCCACGACCCCCGAGCAGGCGCGGACGCTGCTCGCCGACACCGTGCACGCGGCCACCCTGCGCTACCTGCGCCGCGGACACGGCAGCGGGGTGATGAACGTGCACGCGGTGACCGCCCCGAGCGCGGTGTCGCGGGTGTTGCCGGCGCTGCCGCGTGAGCAGTGGATCCCCTCGTACACCACGGCCTGGGCCACCAGCAGCGCGGTTTTCGCGGTCTACTCGGGTCGCGAGGACGCGAGCGGGACGCCCGCTCCCGCGCCCGATCCCGTCGAGGCCGGGCAGCGCGCCCTCGCGCACGGCGACGAGCACGTGATCAAGCTCGTGGACACCGCGGTGGACGTGTTCGCCCGCTCCGGCGACACCCGCGCGCTGGCCGCCGGCACGCTCGCGGCGGAGTTGATCGCGCCGGAGCACTGACCGGTCGCGCCGGGCAAGGCGACACGCCCTCGAACGGGTGAGATTCCCCCACTCGGCGCAGCCGACCGCGTTCGCTGGTGCCGCACACACCGTGCGGCACCAGCGAACCATCCATGAACGGAGCCCCATGCGCATCACCCCGCCGCTCACCGCCGCGACGGTCGGCGCCCTGCTCGCCCTGACCCCGGCCGCCCCCGCGCTCGCCGACACAAACGCGGAAACCATCACGAGCGAGACCAGCCGGATCGGCCCGGGCGGCCCGGGCGGCGTGATCGGTGAGGACGACGTGCTGCACGACCTGCGTCCGGCCGTGGTGGGTGTGCACCAGGGCATCTCCGGCGGCTTCGTGGAGGTACCCGCACCGGTGGTCCAGGCCCCGCAAATGCCGCCCATGCCCACCTTCTGACGCCCGCCCGCCTTCCCACGCCCACCTCCCCCACGGCCGCCCTCGGCCCGAACCGCGCGGGCCGGCACACCGCGGGCCGGGTCGGGCGCATCCGTTGGATCGGCGCGGTCGACAATGGCCCCATGACCACACCGAACGCACCCCGCCCGGCGCGCCGATGGTGAACGTACGACCGATCACCCCGACCGCCCTGGTGGACGAGTTGGTCGAGGCGATCGCCCGGCGCGCCGCCGACCGGCCGTGGACCCGGGTGGCCCTGGACGGCGCGGACGCCGCCGAACCGGGCGCGCTCGCCGACGCGTTGGTGGCGCCGCTGCGCCTGCGCGGGCATCCGGTGTTGCGGGTGCGGGCCCGCGACTTCCTGCGGCCGGCGTCGGTGCGCCTGGAGTACGGGCACACCGACGCCGAGTCGTACCTGTGGGGCTGGCTGGACGACGCCGGGCTGCGCCGCGAGGTGTTGGAACCGCTGGCGGCCGGCGGCACCGGGCGGGTGTTGCCGAGCCTGTGGGACGCGGCCCGGGACCGGGCCACCCGCGCCGACTACACCGTGTTGCCCGAGGGCGGGGTACTGCTCCTGGACGGGCCGCTGCTGCTCGGCAAGGGCCTGCCGCTGGAGCTGACGGTGCATCTGTGGTTGTCCCCGGGGGCGCTGCGCCGGCGCACCCCCGCCGAGGACGCCTGGACCATCGAGGCACTGACCCGCTACGCCGAGGAGATCGTGCCCACGACCGAGGCAGACCTGACCGTGCGCTACGACCATCCCGCGCATCCGGCGCTGGTCGAGCCGCGACGCCGCTGACCGTCGGCGCGGTCGGCCTCAGTCGACCTCGTCCGGGTCCGGGCCGAGCCGCTCGCCCCGGTCGAGCCGGCCGATCGCGTCCAGTTCGGCCGCGTCCAGGTCGAAGTCGAACACCTCGAAGTTCTCCCGGATCCGTGCGGGCGTGACCGACTTGGGGATGACGATGTTCCCCAGGTGCAGGTGCCAGCGCAGCACCACCTGGGCGGGCGATTTGCCGTGCGCGCGAGCCGCCTCGGTGATCACCGGGTCCGCCAGCAGCGCGCCGCCCTTGCCCAGCGGACTCCACGCCTCGGTCGCGATCTCGTGTGCCCGGTCGTACGCGCGGACCCGGCCCTGCTGGAGGTAGGGGTGCAGTTCGACCTGGTTGACCGAGGGCACCACGGCGGTGTGGTCGAGCAGTCGGGTCAGGTGCTCGGGTTGGAAGTTGGACACCCCGATCGTGCGCACCCGGCCGTCCGCGAGCAGCTTCTCGAACGCGCGCCAGGTGTCCAGGTAGCTGTCCCGGCTCGCCGCCGGCCAGTGGATCAGGTACATGTCCACGTAGTCCAGGCCGAGCAGCCGCGCGCTCTCCTCGAACGCGGCGAGCGTCGAGTCGTAACCCTGTTCGGTGTTCCACAACTTGGTGGTGACGAACAGCTCCTCGCGCGGGACGGAGGAGGCGGCCAGGGCCCGGCCGACACCCGCCTCGTTGCCGTAGATCGCGGCGGTGTCGATGCTGCGGTAACCCACCTCGATGGCGTTTGTCACGGCGGCGGTGGCCTCGTCGTCGCCGACCTGGAAGACCCCGAAGCCGAGCTGCGGGATGGTGACGCCGTTGTTGAGGGTGACGTCGGGTACGGGGGTGGAACTCATGATGGAAACGGTCCTTCGTGGTGGGGGGTGGGGATGGGGGCTGGATGGGGGATGGGAGGGGCTCGCGGTCAGCCGGGAAGCCCGACGGGCCGAGGGGTCGCCGACTCCGGCACGCCGGAGTCACCCTGCCCGCTCTGCCCGCCGGCGGCCTCGGCCACACCGGGGAGGTGTCCGGCGACCGTGCGCGAACGGGTGGGCGTACGCCGTTCCAGTGCCCGGGCCGACACCGCCAGGGCCAGTGCGCCGAGCGCCAGCCCGGCGCCGACCCAGTTCGCCGACGCGTAGCCGTGGCCGGCGTCGATCACCAGGCCGCCCAGCCACGCAGCGATCGCGTTGCCGAGGTTGAACGCGCCGATGTTGACCGCGGAGGCCAGGGTCGGCGCGCCGGCGGCGTTGTCCATCACCCGCTTTTGCAGCGACGGCACGGTGGCGAAGCCGAGCGCGCCGATCAGGAACAGGGTGAGCACGGATCCGACCCGGTCGTGCGCCGTCACGGTGAACAGCGCCA
Source organism: Embleya sp. NPDC056575 (assembly GCF_042793325.1). Taxonomy (NCBI): domain Bacteria; kingdom Bacillati; phylum Actinomycetota; class Actinomycetes; order Kitasatosporales; family Streptomycetaceae; genus Embleya; species Embleya sp. NPDC056575. The sequence goes on along the minus strand of NZ_JBHTVA010000027.1, from coordinate 16,165 downwards.
GGACGCCGGCGAGCGCGATCAACGAGCCGAACAGCAGCGACATCGGGTGCCGGTCGGCCAGCCGGCCGCCGACCGCGTTGCCGACCAGCATGCCCAGGCCCACCACCACCAGCAGCCAGGTGACGGCGCCCTCGGAGAAGCCCGCGACGTCGGTCATCATCGGCTTGACGTAGGTGAGCGCGGCGAAGACCCCGCCGAAGCCGAGCACGGTCATCCCCATCGCGAGCAGCACCTGGACGTTGCGGAACACCGCGAGTTCGTGCCGTAGGTGGACACCCTCGGGCCGGGGCTGTTCGGGTACCAGGCGGGCGATGCCCACGGCGCCGAGCACGCCGACCGCGGCGACCAGGAGGAAGGTCAGCCGCCAGCTCACCGACTGCCCGATCAGCGTGCCCAGCGGCACGCCCACCACGTTGGCCAACGTCAGGCCGGTGAACATGGTGGACAGCGCCGCCGCCTTGCGGTCCGGCGCGACCAGGTCGGCGGCGACCACGGAGCCGATGCCGAAGAACGCGCCATGGGTGAAGGACGCGACCACCCGGCCGAGCAGGATCATCCCGAAGGCCGGGGCGAGCGCGGTCAGCACGTTGCCGAGCACGAACAGGCCCATCAGCAGGATCAGCATGCGTTTGCGGGAGACCCGGGTGCCCAGGACGGTCATCAACGGGGCACCGAGGAGTACGCCGATCGCGTATCCGCTGACCAGGAGGCCCGCGGTGGTGATCGAGACCTCGAACGTGCCGGCGACCTCGGGCAACAGGCCCAGGATGACGAACTCGGTGGTTCCGATGCCGAAGGCTCCGATGGCCAGGGCCAACAGTGCGAGAGGCACGACGTACCCCTTTCCGGGGAGAGCGTGTGGGGACGGTCGGCGGGGAAAGGCCCGCGAAACCTTGCAGAGACGACTTGCAAGCGTAAACAATAATTGCAGACGCTACTCAATGCAAACGCGGGCTATTTCGATTCGGAGGTATCCTCGGGCCATGGGACAACAGAGGCAGGCGATCCAACCGAGGCCGGCGCAGGGCTGGTGCGCGCTGGCCGCGCTGCACAATCGACTCGAGGCGCACATCGAGCGCGCGCTGCAGAGCGAACACGACCTGAGCGTGCGGGAGTTCTCGGTCCTGGACGTGCTCGACCGGCAGGACGGCTTCCACCTGCGGATGAACGAACTCTCGGACGCGGTGGTACTGAGCCAGAGCGCGACCACGCGCCTGGTCACCCGGCTGGAGGAGCGCGGCCTGCTCTCGCGCTATCTGTGCGACACCGACCGTCGGGGCATCTACACCGAGGTCACCACCGCGGGCTGCACACTGCTCTCCGCCGCCCGCCCCACCCACGACCGCGCCCTGCGCGAAGCCCTCGCCAAGGCCGAGGAGCACACCGAACTGGCCCCGCTGGTCGACGCGGTCAAGTCGCTCGGCGCGTAGGGAACACACCCCGGCCCGCAACCGAGGGCGCGCCGGGCCCGACGCCGGACGGATCGAGGCGACCCGTCCGGCGGGCAGGCGAACCGGGAGCGACTAGGCGAGCACGCCGGTCGGACTTCCGGTCGCGAGCGCGACGCCGAGGGCGGTGAGCCGGCCCGTGCCCGGGTCGCAGCGGAACGCGGTGATCGTGTCGCCGCGCTGGTTCGCCGCGTACAACACGTCGCCGACCAGGGTCAGGTCACGCGGCCAGGCCCCGCCCGTCGGGATCTCCTCGACCAGGGACAACTCCGGGCCGTCGACGGCGAGCACCGAGATCGTGTCCGGCCCCCGGTTGGCCGCGTACACGAAGCGCCCGTCCGCCGAGGCCACGATCCCCGACGGCGCACCCTCGCCGCCGGACAACACGAACGGCTTGCCCGCCACGGCCAGCGCCCCCGTACGCGGATCGCCGCGCAGCGGGGTGACCGTCGTGTTCAACTCCCCCGCCAGCCAGGCCAGGTCCTTCGGCCCGTACGCGATGTGCCGAGGTCCGGTCCCCGGCGGCAGGGTCACCTTCGGCCCCTCGGCGATGGTCCCCGCCTCGGCGTCGAAGTTCAGGTGGTACACGGTGTCCGAACCCAGGTCGCACACCACCAGCCACCCGCCGCCGGCGGCGAACGTCACCTGGTGCGCGTGCGAGGCCGCCTGCCGGTCCGCCACCGGCCCGGACCCGGTCAGCCGGACGTGCGTGGCGGCCTCGCCGAGCGTGCCGTCGTCGGCGATCGGATGCACGGTCACACTGCCGCCGCCGTAGTTGGCCACCACCACGAACCGCCCCGTGGGGTCGGCCGCCAGATGACACGGTCCCGCGCCGAGCGTGGAGACCTCGCCCAGCGGCACGAGCCGTTCGTCCTGCACCGAGTAAGCGCCGACCGCGCCCTCGCCGGCCCGCTCGCTGACCGCGTACAGGAAGCGGCCCGAGGGGTGCCGGGTCAGATACGACGGCGAGATCGCGGGAATGGCCGCGGACGGTGTACCGAGCAGTCCGCTCTCCGGGTCCTGCCGGCACACGGTGATGCCGGTGCCGTGCCCGTCCATGTCGGGGGTGTACGAGCCCACGTACACCAGCGGCCCGCGTCGGTCGGAAGCATTTGGTGAGGTCACACGGTTCTCCTGTGGTCCGGCCGGTGGCGGCCGATCATCGGTCGACTCCTGATCCATCGGCCGAGCTGGCGACGCCGACCACGCAGATCATCGCGGATCGAACGCGCCGCCGCGGCCGATGTCATGCTCCTCCCCGACCCCACCGCCGGCACACCCCCGCCGCGGCGCCGGAGCCGGCTCACTCGGATCCGCGAACCGCGTAGCCCAGCACCTCGGCGCTCAACAACGTTTCGACCGCGTCCAGTTGCTCCAGCGCGCGGTCGGCCGTCTCGTCCGGATCGACGCCGTCGGCCAGGCGGCGGCCGATCCCTCGGAAGACGGCCTGCTGGATTCCGGCGAGTTGGCCGGCGATCAACTCCGGTACCGGATCCGTGGGCGCGACCCCGGCCTCCTCGGCGAGGGTCCGCGCCAGCGCGTCGGCGCCGGCCTGCTGCATCCGCCACAGCCTGCCCACCAGCACCGGCGATTCCAGCATCACCCGCGCCCACCGCTCGTAGCCCGGAAACAGCCCGGCGTAGGGCGAGCGCTCCTCCACGTCCCGGCGCAGCACCGCCAGCACCGCGCGCGTGGCCGACTCGCCCACCGCGCGCTCGCGCACGATCCGGGACAGGCGGTCCACCAGTTCCGACTCGCGGTCGAAGAACAGGTCCTCCTTGGCCGGGAAGTAGTTGTACACGGTGTTCACCGAGACCTCGGCCAGTTCGGCGATCTGCGCGACGGTGACCGCGTCGAACCCGCGTTCCATGAACAACCCGGTCGCGATGTCCGAGATGTGCGTCCGGGTGCGGCGCTTCTTGCGCTCACGCAGACCCTCGGCGGGTTCGGTCTCCGTCATGTCGCCATTGTAGTCATCTTGGGGGTTCTTAAATTTTGGGGTCGTTGCAAAAATTAAGCGACTGTGTTTCGGTGGTCCCATGACACCGGTCATCCACACCGCCGGGCTCGCCCGGACCTTCCAGACAAAGCGCGGCACGGTCGAGGCCGTCCGCGGCATCGACCTGACCGTCCCCGCCGGCGAGATCCTGGGATTCCTCGGGCCCAACGGCGCCGGCAAGACCACCACGCTGCGCATGCTCACCACGCTGCTCGCCCCCACCGGCGGCAGCGCCTCGGTGGCCGGTCACGACCTGCTGCGCGATCCGGCGGGCGTACGCCGACGGATCGGCTACGTCGCCCAGTCCGGCGGCCTCGACCCGGGCGTGTCCATGCGCGAGGAACTCACCACCCAGGCGCGCCTGTACCGCCTCGACCGGGCCGCCGCCCGGGTGCGCACCGCCGAACTGGCCGCCGCGCTGGACCTGGCCGACCTCCTGGACCGCCCGTGCGCCGCGCTCTCCGGCGGCCAGCGCCGCCGGCTCGACATCGCGATGGGCCTGCTCCACCGCCCCGAGGTGCTGTTCCTGGACGAGCCGACCACCGGCCTGGACCCGGGCAGCCGGGTCGACCTGTGGGACCTGGTCCGACGGATCCGCGACGAGTGGGGCACCACGGTCTTCCTGACCACGCACTACCTCGACGAGGCGGACGCGCTCGCCGACCGCCTCGTGGTCGTCGACCACGGCCGGGTCGTCGCCGAGGGCACCGCACGCGCGCTCAAGACCGAGTACGCCGGCTCCCCCGACGCCTCGCTCCAGGACGCCTTCATCGCCATCACCGGCCGGCGCGCCCCCGCGCCCGCCGAGACCCCGATCGCCGTCTGACCCGCCGAGGTGACCATGTCCACGCCATCCGCGCCGGCCGCGTTCCTGGCCGACACACTGCTGATCTTCGGCCGCCATCTGCGCCAGACCCTGGCCGCCCGGGTCGGGTTGGTGTTCGGGCTGCTCCAACCCCTGCTGTTCCTGGTCCTGTTCGGACCGCTCCTGCGCGAGGTCCCACTCGGCGGGAAAGGCGACTCCTGGCAGACCCTCGTCCCCGGCCTGCTGGTGCAACTCGGGCTGTTCAGCGCAGCGTTCGCCGGTTTCGGCATCCTGATCGAAAAGCAGCAGGGCATCCTGGAGCGGATGCGGGTGACCCCGGTGAGCCGCGTGGCGCTGCTGCTCGGGCGGGTGCTCAAGGACATCGTGCAACTGCTGGTCCAGTCGCTGCTGCTGGTCCTGGTCGGGGTGGCCTTCGGGCTGCGCGCGCCGATCCTCGGGATGCTGGTCGGATTCGGCTTCGTCGCGCTGATGACCGCGTCGATCGCGTCGCTGTCCTACGCGTTGGCCATGCGGGTGGACAGCCCGCAGGAGTTCGCCCCGGTGGTCAACTCGGTCAACCTGCCGGTGATGCTGCTGTCCGGGATCCTGCTGCCGATGTCGCTGGCCCCGGACTGGCTGGACGGGCTCTCCCGGGCCAATCCGCTGCGGTACGTGGTCCTGGCGGTGCGCTCGGCGTTCGTCGGGGACTACGGGGGCACGGTCGGCACGGGGGCACTGGCGGCGCTGGGCCTGACCGCGGTGTCGGTCCCGGTGGCGGTACGGCTGTTCCGCAAGGCGGGGGCGTAGCGGTCGGCCGGTCCGGGGGCCTCGGCGGCGCGGCGCGGGTGCCTACCCGTACCGCGCCGCCGTCGCGCGTGCGCCGGCGGCGATCGCGGCGCGCAGCTCGGGCGGGCCCAGGACTTCCACCTCCGGCCCCAGTCGCAGCAGTTCGGCCACCCCCACCTCGATCGTCTCGACCGGGAGCCGGGCCCGCACCCGACCGTCGGCCAGCGGCTCCCCCACGCTCGCCTCCACGACCTCGGCGACGTGCGCGCCGAACAGGGTCCGCACCAACCCCCGCGCGCCCTCGGTCAACAACACCTCGGCGTCGATCGGGCGCAACCGCTCGGCGAACTCCCGCGACGAGTCCTCCCAGTAGGCCGCCAGATCGAAGTCCGGATCACGCTCGAACACCTCGCCGAGCACGTGCAACTCCTCGATCCGCACCACCCGATAGGTGCGGTCGCGGCGCTCCCCCGTCCCGACCGAGCGCGCCACCAGGTACCACTGTCCCGCCTTGAGCACGAGCCCGTACGGTTCCAGCTCGCGGGTGACCCGGCCGGCCCAGCGCCGGTAGTGCACCCGGATCCGCCGGTCGGTCCACACCGCGCCCGCGATCCGGGACAGCTCGGGCGAGCGGTCCGCCTCCCGGTACCACCCCGGCGCGTCCAGGTGGAAGCGCGGTCGGGCCCGCTCGACGCGCTCGCGCAGTTCGGCGGGCAGTCCGGCCCGGACCTTGAGCTGCGCGGAGGCGACCACCGCGCCCAGACCCAGTTCCGCCGCCGGACCCGGCAGCCCGGCCAGGGACAGTGCGTGGGCCTCGTCGTCGGTGAGCCCGTTGATCCGGGTCCGAAAGCCCTCCAGGAGCCGATAGCCGCCCGCGGGACCGCGCTCGGCAAGGACCGGCACCCCGGCCGCCGCCAGCGCCTCCACGTCCCGGTAGACGGTCCGGACGGACACCTCCAACTGCTCGGCCAACTCGGTCGCGGTCACGAGCCCCCGGTTCTGCAGGGTCAGCAGGATGGTCAACAACCGACTCGCACGCATGGTCGCAATTGTGGCGGAGCGGACCCCGGCGGCGCCGAACGGGTGAAATGCCCGGCCGAACCGGTGCTCTCGGCTTCGGGATCCTCGATCGTGCGCCGTTCGTTGATCGAATATCGAGTGGACTCCGCACGACTGTGATCTCGGGGCCGGAACGAAACGGAGAACGGGCGCCATGAGCGGCTTCCTCGACAAGGCCAAAAAGATGGCCGAGGACACGATGAACACCGGCAAGCAGAAGGTCGAAGAGGTCCAGGTCGGCCGGGACGCGTCGGCACTGCTGAAGAAGTTGGGCGCCGCGTACTGGAGGGAGCAGCGCGGCGGCGGCTCGCACGAGGAGGTCACCAGGGCCCTGGCGGCGCTCGACGAGCACGTGGCCAAGCACGGCGACGCGGCGCTGCACGGCTGAACCGCCGCCTCGACCGGGGCCCGGGCACAACGAAGGGGGCCGGGTCCACGACCCCGCCCCCGCTTTTCCGTCGCGTATGCCCGCCGGCCGATCAGGCGACGCTGTCCTCCCGGGTCGCCGACGTGGCCCCCGCGAAGTCGCGGCGCGCGTCACCCGACGCGGCGTCGGCGGTGGGGTCCGCGAACGCCGAGGAGCCGTCCTCCTCGGCCTTGCGGCGCCGCCGGCGCCGAATGAAGGTGACGGTCCCGGCGACGATCCCGATCGCCACGATCGCGGCCCCTATCCAACCGGGCACGCTCGCCGCCGACGGGTACGCGCTGCCCGCGAGCCGGCCCAACATGATCGAGCCCGGCACCCAGACCACGATGCCGACCGCGTTCCACGGGGCGAACCGTCGATAGGGCATCCCCGCCGCCCCGGCCAGTCGCGGCAGCAGCGTGCGGGCGAAGGCGACCCAACGACCCAGCATCACCGTCACGCCGCCCGCACCCCGCCCGCGGGTGAACATCTCCTCCGCCCGTTCCCATCGATGCTCACCCACCCTGCGCCCGATGCGCCCGGTTCGTATGCGTTCGCTGCGATGTCTGCCGGAGAGGTAACCGAGAGTGTCCCCGGCGAGCGCGGCCGAGGTCGCGATGATCAGTACCGGCACCAGTGCCAGGTGTCCGGTCGAGGTGAGCAGTCCACCGAGCAGGAGCACCGGTTCCGCGGGGGCGAAGACGCCGAGCAGCAGACCCGTCTCGATGATGGCGACCAGTGCGATCACGACATAGGCGTATAGCGGCGGGAGATCTCCCAGCCGGTCCACCCACTCGTGCACGGCATCCACGTGGAACCTCCCCGTTAGGCCGCTTGCCATGTGGCCTGACAAGCATCCGCCTCCAATGGTGTCAACGGATCCTGCGCGCGGCCGAATTCCCGCCTACTCCCCTGGCGGTATGGACCTGACAAAAGTCATCCGGTCCCGCGCGTCTACGTTGGGCACCATGAACGACATCCAAATCCGGCCGGCGAACCGCGACGACCTGGCCGCAATAGTCGGCCTCCTGGTGGACGACACCCTGGGCTCGGGGCGCGACTCGCAGGAGGACATGACCCCCTACCTGGCCGCCTTCGACCGCCTGTCGGCCGACCCGAACCAGGAGGTGGTGGTGATGACCCGCCCGGACCCGGAAACCGGCGCCCCGAAGGTGATCGGCACCCTACAACTCACCATCGTCCCGGGCCTGTCCCAACGCGGCACGACCAGGGCCCTGGTGGAGGCGGTCCGCATCCACAGCACCGAACGCGGCAACGGCCTCGGCACGACCCTGATGCACTGGACCATCCAGCGCGCCCGAGAACGAGGCGCCACCCTGATCCAACTGACCTCCAACAACACCCGAGAAAACGCCCACCGCTTCTACCGAACCCTGGGCTTCACAGACTCCCACGTAGGCTTCAAACTCCCCCTGCGATAACCACCACCCAAAACCAGGCACCCGACCCCACCCAGCAGCCCTGCCGGCGCCTGAGGCCGGTTGGCCCGGCCGGCGCCTGAGGCCACCCAGCCCGGCCGGCGCCTGAGGCCAAGGCCGCCGCACGGCCCGAGTGCGCTCGAGGCCGATCCGGGTGCCATCAGCCTCGGGCGCCTACCCGCGCCCCCCGAGCACAACTCGCACACCCACCGTCCCCGCAACCCCCCGCCGCACCCGGCTCCCGAGCAGCGTCACCCACCCCACCACGCCGAACTTGCGCCGAATCAACCCCCGATACCGCTCCGTCCCGGCCGCGTCCAACAACGACGCGGTCCCCGGCACCGCCTCCCCCCGCACGCGCCCCCGCGCATCACACTCGGCGACCGTGACCCGCCCGCTGTTACGGATCCGCTTCACCTTCCCTGACGACCGCGCCGTCCACACCCCGAGCGCATCGCCGTCGCGGAATACCCACACCGGCGTGCCCACCGCCCGCCCGTCCCGGCGAAACGTGGTCAGCAGGACGTATTTGCCCGCCGTGAGTCGATCCAGATCCTCGGGCGTCCCGGGCGAAGTCATGCGCGCGAGTCTAGGGCGCACACGCGGCGCGGAGGCGGCGCACACGAAGCCGTAGCCAAGATCGTCCGCCGCCCGACCTGCCCGGCGCGCCGCCGCGGATGGGACGATGATCCGATGTCGCGCACATCGGAGGAAACCCGCGTCCAGGTCCGCCCCGCCGTCGAGGCGGACGGGACCAGTCTTGCCGAGATAGACCACCTCACGTGGTCCCCCGACGTCACGCCCGCCCCCCGCTGGGCGGTCGACAAGGTCTTCTTCCGCGACGCCGACCACGTGCGCGACACCCTCGTCGCCCACGAGGACGACCTCGTCGTCGGCTATCTGCAACTCGAACGCTCGACCCTGTGCCCGGCCTCCGGCCACGTGCAGATCATCAACGGCCTCGCGGTACACCCCGACCACCAGGGCCGCCGGATCGGCCGACTGCTGCTGACCGCGGCCGAGGCCGAGGCGCGCCGGCGCGGCGCCCGCCGCATCACCCTGCGGGTGCTCGGCGGCAACGCGTCCGCGCGCGCCCTGTACGCGGCCTGCGGCTATCGCATCGAGGGCGTCCTGGAGGGCGAGTTCCTGCTCGCCGGGCGTTATGTCGACGACGTGCTGATGGCGCTCGACCTCACGAACGGGGCCTAGCCGCCGCGTACTTGACCGCCTCGGCGACCGGCACGTCGCCGCCGACCGCCTCGAGCGTGCGGCCGATCGTCCCGGACTCGGCGATCAGTTCCGCCAGGATCGCCGCCACGTCGTCGCGACGGATCGCGCCGCCGCCCTCGCGTTCGGACAGCGCGATCAGTCCGGTGCCCGGGTCGTCGGTGAGCCGGCCCGGGCGCAGGATGGTCAGGTCCAGCGCGCCGCGCGAGCGCAGGTCCTCGTCGGCCTCGCCCTTGGCGGTCAGGTAGAGCGCGAAGTCCGGGTCGGTGTCGGGCGGCGGCGCGGTCGAGGCGCCCATCGACGAGACGATCACGTAGCGCCGCACCCCCGCGTCCTCGGCCGCGTCCGCCAGCAGGACCGCACCGCCGTAGTCGACGGTCATGGTGCGCTCGCGGGTGCTGCCCGGGCCCGCGCCGGCCGCGAACACCACCGCGTCGGCGCCCGCCAGGTGCTCGGCGACCTCCTCGACCGGGGCCCGCTCCAGATCGCACACGACGGGCTCGGCACCGGCCGCGACCAGGTCGTTCGCGTGATCGGGGTTGCGAATGAACCCGACCACCGTGTGTCCGCGATCGGCGAGCAGGCGCTCCAGCCGAAGGGCGATCTTTCCGTGTCCACCCGCGATGACAATGCGCATGTATGACACGGTAAATTCACAAACCGGGACATTCACCACCGTCGACCCGCGACACGTCCAGGTTCCACTGATCGGCCGCGCCCCGGGCCCGCACCCCCGCCCACGCGCCTCCCGCACACTCGCGCCCGCACCGAACCACCCTCGCCCGGCACCGCTCCCACCCACCCCTACAGTCACATGCCATGACAATCACCCCGGGCCCGACCATCGACACCGACCTCACGCACACCCGCGACCTGCTCTTCGCGTACTACAACGCGACCGCCGAGGAGGTCGGCCACGCCGGCTGGGCGTCCCCCGACCTGCTGCCCGAGTGGTGCCGCACCGATCACGACGACCCGGCCGACTACTACGCGCATCCCGGCGCCTACTTCACCGCGCACCTGGCCGGCCGGCCCGCGGGCGGCGTCGGTGTACATCTGCTCGACCCGGGGACGGCGGAGGTCAAGCGCCTGTACGTGCTCCCGCACGCCCGGGGCCACGGCACGGCCCGGGCGCTGATGACCCGCCTGCACGCACACGCCCGCGCCGTCGGCGCCGACCGCTGCGTCCTGGACTGCCTTCCGCAGCGCACCGGCGCGATCGCCCTGTACGAAGCCCTCGGCTACCGGCCCATCCCGCCGTATCGGGAGTACACCGCCCACGCACCGCTGTCCTGCTTCGAACTCCGCCTCGACGCGAACCGATCACCACAGCGCAAGGGCGCGGCCGGCGGCCGGCGAGGCTCATGGTGAACCCGACTTCAGGTCGACGCTCGCCGACTGCCGAAGTCGCCCATGATCCCCCATTTGCCGTAACCTGCCACGTCGCTTCCCCGCACGATCGGGCGGATTTCGCCCTTTGACCTCCCCCGCGCCCCGCAGCCGTTCTATCGTCGCCCCGTTCGGTGTCACCCGTACGGAAGGGGCCGGTCGTGACCCGAGGAGGCATCGGTGCGGCGCGCGTCGGCAAGGCACTGGGGCTCGTCCCCCGCCAGGTCCGCCTCGCCGCCCGAACAGGACTGCTGGCCCAGCACCAGGACGGCACCTTCGACGCGGACGCCGTCGCCCGCGCCGCCGCCGACCCGGGCCCCTTCCTCACCGCCCTGCAACGCGAGGAACCGCTGACCGCCACCGAGGCCGCGCACCGCCTCGGCATCAGCCGCGAGCGCTTCCGCCGGGTCGCCCGGGCCGCCGGGCTGGCGGTCGTCGACCGGGTGCGGGTCTCGCGCTACGGCCGCGACCTGGAGGTGCGCTACTACCGCACGGCCGACGTGGACACCCTGCACCCGCACATCGCCGCCGACCGCGAACTGCGCGAGGCGGCCCGTACCGTGTCCCGCTCGCTGGCCGCAGCCAAGGCCGCCGCCACCCGCGCGCACAACCGCGAACGGGCGCACAACGCGCGCCACTACCTGGCCACGCTGGCCCCCGACCGGCTGACCGACCCGGCCGACGTGATCGCCTACGCCTGCGCGCTGGCCCGCCTGCACGGCACCGCGCCCGCCCGGCTGCGCCGCTTCATGGCCGACCCGCGCGTACGCGACATCGCCGAGATCGCCGACCAGTGCCGCTACAAACCGGACGAGATCGCGGACCTGCTCACCGCCTCCGCCCCGCGCGCGATCGCCGCGCTGCGCGCCCTCGCCCGGCCGCACCGGATCTGGGCCACGCTCGGCGTGCCCGCCGAGGACATCGCCCACCGGGTGCCCTCGATCGACCACCACATCAGCGTCGACCTGCTGCACGAACTGGCCACCGACCCCCCGCGCTGGCTGCTCGAACTGCACGCCGACCGCGAACTCGAACACGCCTCCGCGGCGGTCACCCGCTGGTTGGACCGGGAGTGGCACGCCCAGCAGCGGCGCGCCGAGGCGGTATGTCGCGCGGCCGAGGCGGTGATCGACCAGCTCGCCGACGACGCGGTCGCCGAACTGTTCGCGCTGCCGGTGGAGGTGGTCGTGCAACTGCGCCCGCGCAGCAACAAGTGGACGACCGCGTACGTCGAGGAGCTGCTGCACACCCGGCCGCTCTGGTTGCGCAGCCCGGCCCTGGCCCATGCCGAGATCGCCCGCCGCACCGCCGCCCGCACACGCCGCGAGGCGGCCCGCACCCAGCGCCGCCTCAACTGGCGCCGCACCTGGGCGAAGGCCCTGTCCGTCCCCCTGGACACCGTGCCCGACACGGTCGAACGCCCCACGCCCGCGGCACTGCGCACCGCGCAAACCGACCCCCCGCCCTGGGCCCGCCCCCACTGACCGACCCGAGAACCGAGCCGGCCGTGGCGGTTCAGGCAGGGGCCAGGCCCAGCGCGGTGCGGGCCTCGCCGACCAGTTTGTGCGAGCCCAGGACCACCACCAGGCCGCCCTCCCCGGCCAGTCTCCCGGCGCGGCCCAGCGCCGCCGTCACATCCGGCTCGACGCAGTCGGAGCGCGCCGCCCCGGCCGCCGTGCGCAACGCGAACAGCGCCGCCGGGTCGGCCGCGTCGCCGGAGCCGCTCCGGGTCATCACCACGGGCCAATCGACCGGCAGCGCGGCCAACATCCGCGCCGCGGGCTTCTCCCGCATGACGCCGAAGACGACCACCGGCGGCACCCGATCCGCGGCGCGCGCGTGCCGGGCGATCTCCGGCGCGACGGTGGCCAGCCCCTGGACGTTGGTCGCCCCGTCCAGCAACACCCGTCCCGACCACCGCCCCACGCGCGCCGACGCGACCAGTTCGAGCCGTCCGGGCCAGCGGGTCGTGGCCAGCCCCGCCCGCAGGCGCTCGTCGCGGTACGCGGGCACATGGCCGCGCTGTACGAGCGCGTCCACGCCGGCCACCGCGAGGGCGAGGTTGTCGTACTGGTGCACGCCCGGCAACGTGCACACCAGGTCGCGATGCACCCCCAGGGGCGTTCGTACGTCGAGGAGCGGCGCGCCGCCCGGGCCGCCGTCCCGCGCCTCGACCAGGATCTCCCGCCCCAGCCGCCACACGGTCAGCCCCGCGTGCCCCGCCAACACCTCCTCGGCCGCCGCGGCCGCCTCCGCCGACAGGCGGCCGAGCAGCACGTGATCCCCGTCCACGGTCGCGCCGACCTTGGCCCGGGCGATCTCCGCCTCGCTCGCGCCCAGCCGCTCGGTGTGGTCCAGGCCGACCCCGGTGAGCACCTTCACGTCGAGCCCGAACCTGCGCACCACCGTGCGCTGCCCGCCGATGTTGGCCTCGGCCGCGACCAGTTCGACCCCCACCCGCCGAAAGTGCGCCGCCGCCGCGGCCGCGTGCAACGACGAGGCGTTGTAGGCCAGTGCGGTCGCCCGGATCGCGTCCATCGCCTCCGTACAGGCCGCCGCGTACTCCTCCTCCGACACCGGCACCCCGTCGACCCGGATCCGCTCGCGCGGCTCCTGCAGATGCGGACTCGGCATGCTCCCCACCCGCAGCCCCATCCCGTTCAACGCCGCGACCGCGAACGCGCACGTGGACCCCTTGCCGTTGGTCCCCACCACCTGCATCCCCCGCAGCGCCCGCTCCGGATGCCCCAACGCCGCCAACAGCTCCGGAAAATGCCGCCCGTTCCCCCGCACGCGGTGATACTCCTCGACCACGTGCACACACTCGCGATAGTCCATGACCCTCGATCGTGTCACCCCGAGCCACCTCTCGGCCACCCACCGTCGCGACCTCCCGGCGACCCGCAACAGCCGGGCCCCGTCCGAGAATCGCCGATGGCCTCGCGGTGCGCGGCACCCGCCGCCGCGCGCTCGTGGAGTGGTGTCGGGTGAGCGGCCGACCGGGCGGCCGCGACTCGATCCCGGCACTTTCGGGGCTCCTCCTCGGTGTGGCGACGGAGGGAGGCCGCTCGCGTGGTGGGGCCTGGTACGTGTACAACTCCTACAGCACCCCCGTACGGCCCGCGCGCACGACACGCCGGGACTCCGGACGAGCACGGTGCGGCGCGTCGAAGCGGTGTCGTCGGCGGGGCGAAATGGTGCGACGCGACCCATTGGGGGAACGATTGCGCCACCCGGCGGGCGCACACCACCCACACCCGTGCCGCACCACCCCGGGGTCTGACCTGCACCGATACCACGTTTGCCCAGGTCAGTGCATTGTTGACACCGCGCCCGCATCGCCCAGTACGTTCGACCCGGTCCACCGCAGGACGACCGGCAGGAGAACACCCTCCCCGAGCACGCGCACGTCTCCGGGCCACAGGTGGCACAGCCACCGGGCGCCAGGTCCGGAACCGACGTGACACGCGCCCGGGAGGCCGCCCCACGCGGCCACGAACGGCAGAGCGGCACCCGTGCAGCCGCCCCGCCGGACGCGAGCACACCCCACGCCGGAAGGTGAGACCGCGGCAGAGCCCGGTCGCCCAGTAGACAACGACCACCGCGACCGACAGCCAGCCGGTCCGGGGCCGGCCCGAAGGGCGACCGGGTTCCCGCTGCCATCCACCCCGCGCCGTCGAGCCGCCCGTGCCGTCGAGCGGGCCACGGGTCTGTCCCAGGGCGAAACCGAATGGCCGGCTCGTCCGTTGTACCGTCACTGCATCACCCGCCCGGCGCACCACCGTGTCGAGCGCGACCGCAGCGATCCACGACGACCCGGCGAGGGGGCCACACGGTGCCGCAGTTCGACCGCGACGCGGCGCCCCGCGCCGGCCACGCGGTCGGCCGCACCCTCGCGTTCCGCCCGCGTACCCCGCTTCCCGCCGCCGCGCCGCGCACCGGGCGCACCCGCGCCGGCCGGCTCGGTTCGGCTCCCGAGGCGATCCTGACTATCGTCGGACACCGCGCCCGCGCCGACGCCGGACCCGGAGCCCACACCATCGACAACGCCATCGAAGCCAACGCCATCAAGGAGATGATGTGACCGACCGCGAGCAGACCAGCTTCGCCGATCTCGGCAAGGTGCTCGTCATCATCCCCACCTACAACGAATCGGAGAACATCGAGCCGATCGTTGCGCGCCTGCGCGCCGCGGTGCCCGACGTCGACGTGCTCATCGCCGACGACAACAGCCCCGACGGCACCGGCGACATCGCCGACACCCTCGCCGAGCACGACCCGCACGTCCAGGTCATGCACCGCGCGGGCAAGGAGGGGTTGGGCGCCGCCTACATCGCCGGCTTCCGCTGGGGCATCGATCGCGGTTACGACGTCCTGGTGGAGATGGACGCCGACGGGTCGCACCAGCCCGAGCAGCTGCCCCGACTGCTCGAAGCGGTCCGGGACGCGGACCTGGTGCTCGGCTCGCGCTGGGTGCCCGGCGGCGGCGCGGTCAACTGGCCCGGCCACCGCAAGCTCATCTCCCGGGGCGGCAGCACCTACTCGCGGCTGATGCTCGGCGTCGACATCCACGACGTCACCGGCGGCTTCCGGGCGTTTCGCCGGGACACCCTGCTGGGCATCGGTCTGGACGAAGTCGCCTCGCAGGGCTACTGCTTCCAGGTCGACCTGGCCTGGCGCGCGATCCGCAAGGGCTTTCGCGTCCTGGAGGTGCCGATCACCTTCATCGAGCGCGAACGCGGCAACAGCAAGATGAGCAACACCATCGTCGCCGAGGCGCTGTGGCGGGTCACCGCGTGGGGCGTCGGCCGCCGGGTCGGCAAGTACGCCGACGAGCCGACCCCGGAACCCGCCCCGAGCAAGGCCGCCGATCGGATCCCGGACGCCGCCTCCGTGCCGGCCCCCGCCGTCCCGACCGACGCCGAAGCCGCCAGTACCTCCGGCGCCACCACCGGTGCCACCCCGCCGAGGACGTGATCTCGTGAGTACCCCGCTGCGCCGAGCGGTCAAGCTCCTGCCGATCGTCGCCCTGCCGCTGGCCGAGATCTACGTGATCGCCCTGGTGGGCGGCGCCATCGGCGCGGGCGAGACCTTCCTGCTGATCCTGGCCGGCATCGCGGTGGGTTCGCTGGTGATCCGGTACGAGGGCCGCCGGGTGCTGAACCGGCTGCGCGCGCTGGGCGAACGGGCGCAGCGCGAGGGCCAGTCCGACCCGGCCGTGATCGCGGCCCAGGGCAAGGAGGCGACCAAGGCCGCCGCCGACGCCGGTGTGGTCATCCTGGGCGGCGTGCTGCTGATCATCCCCGGCTTCATCAGCGACGCGCTGGGGCTGCTGTGCGTGCTGCCGTTCACCCGGCCGCTGGTCCGCCGGCTGATCGGCACCGTGGTGGCGGCGAAGGTGGCGAGCAGCACCCGGTTGAGCGGCATGACCCGGGACGCCCGGATCCATCGTCCCGACGGCAAGATCATCCAGGGCGAGGTGATCGATCCGGACCCGCGGCGGGACGACGAACCACCACCGCCGCCGCGCCCGCTGCCCTGAGCGTGCCAGCACGACGCCCGGGGCGCCACGACCGTGAAGGTCGTCGGCGCCCCGGGCGTCGGTGC